>NZ_MTPV01000044.1:0-80435 GCF_002009585.1 Arthrobacter sp. SRS-W-1-2016
AGGACTCTGGCACCGCACAGGCTGGGCAGGACGATCATGACGCGCCCGGGATTTACACACGTTTTGTCCTATAACCCACAATTCAACCTTAGTGGGGCGGCTTAACGCAAAGAGTCCCGGTCATTTCTGACCGGGACTCTTTCTTATGGTGGAGGCACGGGGACTCGAACCCCGAACCCCCTGCTTGCAAAGCAGGTGCGCTACCAATTGCGCCATGCCCCCATAAGAAGCAACCCGTCCATACTACCCTAGTTCCATCGATGGTTTTGACCATCTCCAGACCGGGTGCCTTCGCTACTCAACCGTATCGGTTGCCTTGCTCCAGACCGTTTTCCGGGCTTCGGATTCCTGCACTTTTTTGTAGAGCAGGACGCCTGCGACCGCAGCTGCAACTACTAGCAACTTCTTCACACGCACCCCGTTCCGACCCGGTTTCCCGAACCTTTAGCAGAACCTGTGCAGGTTCCGTGGGCGTACCAGGACTTGAACCTGGGACCTCTTCGTTATCAGCGAAGCGCTCTAACCGCCTGAGCTATACGCCCCGATACCTCTTCGGGCCGAGACATGACTTTACAGCACATCCCGGCCCGATCTCAAATCGAGGTATTTTCACCACTGTTTTCCAGCAGTTTCCCCCAATTTCCGAGCGTTTGGGCTAGTCGTCGGTGAGGGTCACGCCGATGCCGCCAACGAGTGTTGCGGCAATGTTATAAAGCACGGCGCTCAGCATCGACAGGGCAGTCAGCAGCACGACATTCACTACGGCAATGATGGTGGCAAAGGAAGCCACCTGTCCCAGCGATGCGACCTTCTTGAGTTCGAAGCCACCGCTTTCCGAGCCCGCCAGGGTGCCCAGAAGGCTGTCCACCTGGTTGAAAATGCCGGTGAGGTCCAGAACGGTCCAAAGCACGACTGCTGCGATCACCGTCACGATGCCCAAGGCAACGGACAGCAGGAACGCCATCTTCAGGACAGACCACGGATCAACCTTGCTCACGAGCAGGCGGGCGCGGCGGACCTTGGCCTTGGGTGCCGGCTTCACGAGCCCGGGAGCCCCCGAGGCGGGACGCTGCTGGCCCTGCACGGGCCTCTGGCCGGGCGCGGCGGGACGCTGCCCTGCCGGGCGCTGTGTTCCTGCGGGACGCTGTCCCGGAACGGCCGGGCGCTGGCCGGGAACCGCAGGACGCTGGCCCGGTACCCTCTCCGCGCCGGTTCCTGCCGCACCCGGCGTGGATGCCGCGGGGCGCTGCTGGGGACGGGCCGGTGCGTCTACCCGCGGAGTCGCCGACGGCTGCCGCAATCCTCCAGGGACACCCGTACTCGGCTTGGGATATGAGTCCGAATTGCTCACTCGTTACCTCCGGTATTGTCTTCGTTCAGCTCGACGCCGGACCCATTACCGGATCCTGCGGCCGATCCCGATTCGGCCGTTGCGGTCGCCTGATCGGCGCCGCCGTTTGCAGCCAACGTTACGTCATCGTCCGCCCCGGACGTTCCTCCGGAGGGATTTTCGACGCTATTGACGGCTGAGGCATCTTCCGCGCCCTCGCCGTGTTCGTCGTCGGACTCCTCGACATCAAGGCCGCGTTCGCTGTTGCGGGCCACCTCGATGATGCGGTCGTTCTTGTCAGGCTTCGCGAAGATGACGCCCATGGTGTCACGGCCCTTGGCAGGAACCCCTGCCACCGCGGAGCGGACAATCTTGCCACCCTCCATGACCACCAGGACTTCGTCTTCTTCATTGACGATCAGCGCACCGACAAGGTCGCCGCGTTCTTCCTGAAGCTTGGCCACCTTGATGCCCAGCCCGCCACGGCCCTGGAGACGATACTCCTCGACGGCGGTGCGCTTGGCGTATCCGCCTTCAGTCACCACGAAGACGAACGAGCCGTCCTGGACGACGTCGGCCGCGAGCAATTCGTCGTCTTCACGGAACTTCATTCCGGTCACGCCCGAGGTGGCGCGCCCCATGGGACGCAATGCCTCGTCGGTGGCCGTGAAGCGGATCGACTGGCCCTTGCGGGAAACCAGGAGGAGATCGTCCGTTTCGGACACGAGCTGCGCCGAGACGAGCTCGTCCTCATCCCGCAGGTTGATGGCGATGACGCCGGCCGTGCGGTTGGTGTCGTAGTCTTCCAGGCGCGTCTTCTTCACCAGGCCGTTCTTGGTGGCGAGCACCAGGTACGGGGCTTGCTCATAATCGCGCAGATCAAGGACCTGGGCGATGTGCTCGTCCGGCTGGAAGGCCAACAGGTTTGCCACGTGCTGTCCCTTGGCGTCCCGGCCGGCCTCCGCCAGCTCGTACGCCTTGGCCCGGTAGACCCGGCCGAGGTTGGTGAAGAACAGCAACCAGTGGTGCGTGGTCGTAACGAAGAAGTGTTCCACGACGTCGTCGCCGCGAAGCTGGGCGCCTTTGACGCCCTTGCCGCCTCGCTGCTGCGAACGATAGTTGTCGCTGCGGGTTCGCTTGACGTAGCCGCCGCGGGTGATGGTGACCACCACTTCTTCCTCGGGGATGAGGTCTTCCATGGACATGTCACCGTCGAAGCCCATGAGGATGTGGGTCCGGCGGTCGTCTCCGTGCTTGGCCACAATCTCAGCCAACTCCTGGCTGATGATGTCGCGCTGGCGCTGCTCGGAAGCCAAGATCGAGTTGAACTCCGTGATCATGGCTTCAAGCTCGGCATGCCTGTCCTGGATCTTCTGGCGTTCCAACGCGGCGAGCCGGCGGAGCTGCATGTCGAGGATGGCGCGGGCCTGGAGCTCGTCGATCTCCAGCAGTCCCATGAGGCCGTCGCGGGCGGCCTCGGTGGTGTTGGAGGCCCGGATGAGCGCAATGACCTCGTCCAGCATGTCCAACGCCTTGAGAAGTGCGCGCAGGATGTGCGCCTCTTCCTCGGCCTTGCGCAGGCGGTAGCGGGTCCGCCGGACAATGACGCTCATCTGGTGGGCGACCCAGTGCCGGATGAAGGCGTCCAGGCTCAGCGTGCGGGGTATGCCGTCGACAATTGCCAGCATGTTGGCACCGAAATTGTCCTGCAGCTGAGTGTGCTTGTAGAGGTTGTTGAGCACCACCTTGGCCACGGCGTCGCGCTTGAGTACGATCACGAGCCGCTGGCCGGTACGGCCGGACGTCTCGTCGCGGAGGTCCGCGATGCCTTGGATCTTGCCGTCCTTGACCAGTTCGGCGATCTTGATAGCCAGGTTGTCCGGGTTTGCCTGGTACGGCAGTTCGGTGACCACCAGGCATGTGCGGCCCTGGAGTTCCTCGACGTTGACCACAGCGCGCATGGTGATGGAGCCCCGGCCCGTCCGGTACGCGTCCTCGATGCCCTTGTGGCCGAGGATGGTTGCACCGGTCGGGAAGTCCGGGCCCTTGATGCGCACGAGCAACGCTTCGAGCAACTCTTCACGGCTTGCAGTCGGGTTGGCCAGGTACCACTGCACACCGTCGGCAACTTCGCGGAGGTTGTGGGGCGGAATGTTGGTCGCCATGCCCACGGCGATGCCGGAGGAACCGTTGACCAGCAGGTTGGGGAAACGCGCCGGCAGGATGGTGGGTTCCTGGTTCTTGCCGTCGTAGTTGTCCTGGAAATCGACGGTTTCCTCGTCGATGTCGCGGACCATTTCCATGGCCAGCTGGGCCATTTTTGTCTCGGTGTATCGCGGGGCCGCGGCGCCGTCGTTGCCCGGGGAACCGAAGTTGCCTTGGCCCAGGGCCAGCGGATAGCGCATCGTCCAGTCCTGGATGAGGCGGACCAGGGCATCGTAGATCGCGGTGTCACCGTGCGGGTGGTACTGGCCCATGACCTCGCCCACCACACGGGCGCACTTGTTGAACGAACGGTCCGGGCGGTAGCCGCCGTCGAACATCGCGTACAGCACGCGGCGGTGGACGGGCTTCAGGCCGTCGCGGACGTCCGGAAGCGCGCGGCCGACGATGACGGCCATGGCATAGTCCAGATACGAACGCTGCATTTCCGTCTGCAGGTCCACCTGGTCTACCCGGTCGGTCAGTACATCGCCCTCGAGAACGGGTTCCGGAATGCCGGCCGATTCAGCGGGAACCTCAGGTGTTTCTTCACTCATAGTCTATGATTTCCGTTTCAGGTATATGTCAGTACTGGAATATTTCTAGGGCTTTGAAGTCTCTAGATATCCAGGAACCTGACGTCCTTGGCGTTCTGCTGAATGAAGTTCCGGCGCGATTCCACGTCTTCACCCATCAGTACGGAGAAGGTCTGGTCCGCTGCCAAGGCATCGTCCATGGTGACTTGCAGGAGCGTGCGGTGGTCCGGGTCCATGGTGGTGTCCCAGAGTTCGGTGTAGTCCATTTCACCGAGGCCCTTGTAGCGCTGGATGCCGTTGTCCTTCGGGATACGGCGGCCGGCGGCCTGGCCGGAAACCAGCTTGGCGTCACGCTCACGGTCGCTGTAGACGTAGTCGTGGGGGGCGTTCGACCACTTGATGCGGTACAGCGGCGGCTGGGCCAGGTAGACGTACCCGTTCTCAATCAGCGGACGCATGTAGCGGAACAACAGCGTCATCAGCAGCGTAGTGATGTGCTGGCCGTCCACGTCGGCATCGGCCATGAGGACGATCTTGTGGTACCGCAGCTTGGAGATGTCGAAGTCCTCGCCGATCCCGGTTCCGAAAGCCGTGATCATGGACTGGACTTCATTGTTGCCGAGCGCCTTGTCCAGCCGTGCGCGCTCCACGTTCAGGATCTTGCCGCGCAGCGGCAGGATCGCCTGGGTCTCGGGGTTCCGGCCACGCTTGGCCGAACCGCCGGCGGAGTCACCCTCCACAAGGTAGACCTCGCAGCGCGACGGGTCCTTCGAAGAGCAGTCGGACAGCTTGCCCGGCATACCGAAGGATTCCAGCGGGCTCTTGCGGCGCGCGTTGTCGCGAGCCTTCCGGGCGGCCATGCGGGCTTGGGCGGCCTGGACAGCCTTGCGGATGACGTCACGGGCCGGACCGGGGTTGCGTTCCAGCCAGTCGCCGAGCTGGTCGGTGACCACCCGTTGGACGAAGCCCTTGACCTCGGAGTTGCCCAGTTTGGTCTTGGTCTGACCCTCGAACTGGGGTTCGGACAGCTTCACCGAGATAACGGCGGTGAGGCCTTCGCGGATGTCGTCACCGGTGAGGTTGTCATCCTTTTCCTTGATGATCGTCTTCTCGCGCGCGTAGCGGTTGATGAGCGACGTCATCGCGGCGCGGAAGCCTTCTTCGTGGGTTCCGCCCTCGTGCGTGTTGATGGTGTTGGCGTATGTGTGGACGCTCTCGGAATATGCCGTGGTCCACTGCATCGCGACTTCGACGGCGATGTGCCGCTCAGTGTCTTCGGTTTCGAAGGCGATGACGTCCTCGTGGACGACGTCCACCTTCTTGTTCGAGTTCAGGTGTTTTACGTAGTCGAGGAGACCGTCGTTGTACTGGTAAACCACCGTACGGTGTTCTGCCGCGACTTCGCCGTCGGTGGCAACAGCGTCGAGATCCAGATCATCGTCGCCTGCTCCCGCGACAGGACGCTCGTCCGTGAGGGTGATGCGCAGCCCCTTGTTGAGGAAGGCCATCTGCTGGAACCGTGCGCGGAGGGTTTCGAAATCGAATTCGGTGCTCTCGAAGATGGTGCCGTCCGGGTAGAACGTCTGGGACGTTCCGGTCTGCTCCGTTGCTTCGCCCTGGACGAGTCCGCCTTGCGGCTTGCCGCCGTCGGCAAAACTCATTCGCCAAACGTGGCCCTGGCGACGCACCTCGGTGTCGACCCTGCGCGATAGTGCGTTGACGACGGAAATACCGACGCCGTGGAGGCCGCCGGACACCGCATAGCCGCTGCCGCCGAACTTGCCGCCCGCGTGCAGGATGGTCATGACAACTTCGACGGTGGGCTTCTTTTCCGTGGGGTGCATATCCACCGGGATGCCGCGGCCGTCGTCCACGACTTTCACGCCGCCGTCGGCCTGGAGGGTCACTTCAATGTGGCTGCAGTACCCCGCAAGAGCCTCGTCCACCGAGTTGTCCACCACTTCATACACCAAGTGGTGGAGGCCGCGCGGGCCCGTGGATCCGATGTACATGCCCGGGCGCTTGCGCACCGCTTCGAGACCTTCAAGGACGGTGATGTCGCTCGCACCGTACTCCTTGGACCCCGAGGGTGTGTCAGGCTTGTGGGCGTTCTCCTTCGCGGGCTCTACTGCCAAGGTCTCTGCATTGTCGTTAGCCACAGGCGCTTTCGACTCCTCCGTGTTCGATGGTCGCCGGCCGTCACCGCACCAAGGAAGCACGTCCGTCAGGACACACCACAGGGATACGGCAGCCGCCAACAGGGACGTCACTGCTAACGCCGGCTACTTCGCCATTGGCGGATCCGCTGTTACAAGTGCTGTTCAGCGGAGCCAATCAACGTTCACCGGCGCCCAGTTGTCTATGCCGATTCTATCGTGACTGAGCGCAGTTCCTCGCAAAACCCGGCCCATATGCTCAGGAAAGTAGCTGTGGGAGGCCGTGGGCCCCATCTGCAAGGTGCCAAAACGGCCCCCTCTAGGGAGCTATACGGTCCAGGGAGGTTTCACGCCCCTGTGCGCCCTTCAAGCAGAATGCGCCGGCGAGGGTGCACGGAAGTTACCCGTAGGTATCCCGGGGGCCCCGCCCATTAACGCTTCGGCCGCCCTTGCGCCAGCTCGGCGCGGTGGGTGCGAGCACCTGGATGGACGTCACCACTCCTTCTCCGAGTTCCCTTCGGAACATGTCCAGGAGGCTGGTGCTCAGGAGCCTGAGCTGGGTTGCCCATGCGGTGGAATCGCAGCGGACATGGAGCGTGGTGTCGGTGAAACTCTCAGGAGTGCAATGCGCGGAAATCTCCGGTCCCACCAAGGCATCCCACTCAGCCATCACGGAGCCGACGGCCACTGGAGAGGTCCAGCCCCGTTCGGCCACGAGCCTTCCAACGACTTTCCCCAGGCCAAGCGGATCCCTGCCGCTGCCGTGGAATTGGCTGAATCCGCGGGTGTCGCGGACGCCCTTGCGTTTGGGAGCGGCACCTGTCCGTGGGGCGGCGCGGCGGATTTCGCCCCGTGCAGCGGCCGCTTCCCGCATCCGGTTCAAAGCTGATTGGGCAGCATCAATCTCGTCGGGGTCCCTGCCCGGCTGGCGTCCGCCGGGGCTATCCTTCTCCATCAATGTCTCCGGGCACAACCTTCACGCGTCGCCCCGCCAGTTCCTCGGGAATGTCCGCGTCGACGGCGGCCGTCACCAAAACCTGTTCGGCGCCGGCCACTATTGCAGCCAGTTTACGCCGACGCTGTACATCCAGTTCGGCGAACACATCGTCGAGAATGAGGATCGGAGCAGAACCGCCGGTACGCGTGTCGTCGAGCATGACGTAGTACGAGGCCAGGCGCAGGGAGAGGCACATGGACCATGTTTCGCCATGGGAGGCATAGCCTTTTGCCGGTGCCTGGCCCAGAACCAGCTCGAGTTCGTCGCGATGGGGTCCCACTAGGGAAATTCCGCGTTCCAACTCCTTGCGGCGCGAGGCCGCGAAGGCCTGGATGTAGCGCTCCGTGAGCTGATCCACGGACAGCGAGCGGAGGTCCTCCACTCCCTCTGAACCTTCAGCGGGACGCTCCGCGGGACCGCCGTCGTCGTCCAGCACGCCCTGGATGGTGGAGCGGTAGACCGCGCCTGCTTCCTTCGATCCGTCCGTCAGTTGCGCGTAGGCGTTCTTGAGGTGGGGACGGAGCCGTTCGACGAGTTCCAGCCGCGCATGCAGGAGCTCCGCGCCGGCCCTCGCCATGTGCTGGTCCCAGACATCGAGCGTTGCCTCATGGCCCGAGGTGAATTTCCCGGTGCGGGCCGATTTCAACAGGGCATTGCGCTGTTTGAGCACCCGGTCGTAGTCGCTGCGGGTTGCCGCATGGACCGGCATGAGGCTGACCAGCAGTTCGTCGAGGAAGCGCCGGCGGTTGGACGGATCACCCTTGACCAGGGCAAGGTCCTCGGGCGCGAAAAGCACCGTCTGGCAAATGCCCAGGATGTCGCGGGCCCGGGCAGGATTTCCGCGGTTGATCCGGCCCCGGTTGGCACGGCCGGCATTGATTTCGAGTTCGACTACCGTCGATTGTTCGCCCCGGACAAGCTTCGCCCGGATCAACGCGCGGTCCGTGCCGAAGCGCAGGAGCGGCGCATCGGTACTGACGCGGTGCGAGCTCAGGGTAGCCAGGTATCCGATGGCTTCCATGAGGTTCGTCTTGCCGATGCCGTTGGACCCAACCAGGACCGTGACGCCGGGGCCAAGCTTGAGGTCAACCTGCGCGTAGCTGCGGAAATCGGTCAGCGAAAGATGTTCGAGGTACACGCGTACTGCTGGTCGGCCGGGGCCTAGTTGGCCGGACGGGTGGCGTGTCCGCCGAACTGGTTGCGCAACGCCGACACCATCTTCATGGCCGGTGAGCTGTCCTCGCGGGAGGAGAATCGGGCGAAGAGCGCAGCGGTGATTGCCGGCGCGGGAATCGCGTTGGCTATGGCTTCTTCCACCGTCCAACGGCCTTCGCCCGAGTCCTCGACGTAGTCCCCGATGGACGCCAGGCCCGGGTCTTCGTCCAATGCTTTGACCATGAGGTCCAACAGCCAGGATCGGACGACCGTGCCCTTTTGCCAGGCCCGGAAGGTACCGGGAAGGTCCTTGATGATGTCCTTGGCCGCGAGCAGTTCGTAGCCTTCGGCGTAGGCCTGCATCAGACCGTATTCGATGCCGTTGTGGACCATCTTGGCGTAGTGGCCTGCCCCCACGCCGCCCACGTGGACGAAGCTGTCGGCACGGTCGCCTTCGGGGCGAAGCGCATCGAATACCGGCATGGCGAGTTCGATGTCTTCGTCCGAGCCGCCTGCCATCAATCCGTAGCCGTTCTGCAATCCCCAGACGCCTCCGGAAACCCCGCAATCGGCGAAACGGATGTCCTTGGAGTCCAGGAACGCCGCGTGTTTCTGGTCTTCGGTGAAGCGCGAGTTGCCGCCGTCGATCACCATGTCCCCGGCAGAAAGCTTCTCGCCGAGTTCGCTGATCACGGCGTCGGTGATATCTCCGGAGGGCACCATGACCCAGACGAGGCGCGGCGTCGGAAGGGCAGCAATCAGCTCGTCAACGGAGGCGACGTCCGCGATGTCCTGATTGCGGTCAAAGCCGGTGACCTCGATTCCGCCTTTGCGCATGCGTTCGCGCATGTTGAAACCCATTTTTCCAAGGCCGATCAGTCCGATGTGCACGGTGTGAACTCTTTTCTGCGTTGGTGGTTGTGGTATTGACCCGACTGACTCGCATTTGATGTCGTTTTGAGCGCCCGTAACGACAACTAATGTCAGCTAGTTGGGGAGGCGGACGGGCATCACGAGGTAGCGGTAGTCGCCCTTGTCGTCGCCGTCGGCGTCAACCTGGGCGGTGATCATGGCCGGCTTGGGTGCCGTGGTGAAGGAGAAGCGCACGAACTTGGTCTCGATCACGCTCAGGCCCTCCACGAGGTAGTGCGGGTTGAAGGCGACAGTGATGTCTTCGCCGCTGAGCTGGGCTTCCAGTTCCTCGGATGCCTGCGCGTCTTCGCCGGTACCGGCGTCGAGGTTCAACTGGCCCTGGGTGAACGCCAGGCGGACCGGGGTGTTTCGCTCCGCAACCAGGGACACGCGGCGAACGGCTTCAACGAGTTCCTGGGTTTGGACCGTCGCGTGGATCGGCGTGGAATCCGGGAACAGGGACCGGATCTTGGGGTAGTCGCCGTCGACGAGCAGGGACGTGGTGGTGCGCCCGCCGCTTTCGAAGCCAATCAGGCGGCTGTCGTCGTCTGCGAGGGCGAGATGGATGTCTCCGCTGCCGCCCAGTGTCTTGGCCACTTCGTTGAGGGTCTTCGATTTCACCAGGGCGCTCGTGGAAATTCCCGGGGTGACGGGCTTCCACGGTACTTCCCGCATGGCCAGGCGGTAACGGTCAGTGGCGAGGAGGGTGATCATGTCATCTTCGATTTCCATCCGGACACCGGTGAGGATCGGCAGGGTGTCATCCCTACTGGCAGCGATGATGACCTGCGAAACGGCCTGCGCGAAAGCGTCACCGGGCAAGGTTCCACTGATGGCGGGAAGTGCCGGAAGCGGCGGGTATTCGGATTCCGGCATCGTGGCGAGATGAAAGCTGCTTCGACGGCACGTCAGCGTGACTTTGCTGCCATCGGTTTCGATGTCGACAGGAGCCGACGGCAGGCTGCGGCAGATATCGGCCAGGAGGCGTCCGGAAACCAGGATGGTTCCCTCTGTGGTGATGTCAGCCGGGATCTCGAGACGGGCGGAGGTCTCGTAGTCGAAGCTCGAGAGACTCACTGTTCCGGCTTCTGCCTTGAGGAGGAGACCTGAAAGTACCGGGACGGGCGGCCGCGGAGACAAGGACCGGGCTGTCCATGTGACGGCTTCTGCCAGGACATCCCGCTCGACTCTGAACTTCACGGAAGGGTGCCGCCTTTCATTGCTGCTGCCAGTGTTCCACCGGAAACTCCCCCAGGAGCCCGGAAATCCGGCGTCCGGAACCCGAAAGCTGCATGGTCCGCAGCGAGCGAACTACAAAGCAGCGCCAAGGATGGACGCGATGCAGACAGCTTAGCCGGAAGTTCGGGCATTAACCCATCCCCGGCCTGCTGGCCTTGGTTCGAAGCAGCCATGGGCTGCGTCGCTGGGTGGGCGGAAGGAGATTGTTATTTGAGGGAATTCATTTTTTTGGGATTAGTAGTGTTAATAACCCCTGTGGAAACTGTGGATAACCGGCTCTGGAGCCGCGGTTCCGGGGTTAAGCCCTGTTCACGACATGTGGGTGACAGGGGTTTTAAACAGGGTGTGGACGTGGATAACCCCCAGGGCCGTTTTTAACGATCCACAGACGGCTTAAGGGTTTTAAGCCCATTAACCGCGCTTGTCCCCTTAAGTATCCACAGGCTTATCCACATGCGCCTGTTAATAAGGTATGTAGTGGCCCGAGGGGACCGACTCAGGAATCGCGTTGCTGCTGCTTGATGCGGTTGGTCAGCTCGGTCACCTGGTTGTAGATCACACGGCGCTCGGCCATCAGTTCGCGAATCTTGCGGTCCGCGTGGATCACCGTTGTGTGGTCGCGGCCGCCAAGCTCCTGGCCGATCTTCGGCAGGGACATGTCCGTGAGCTCGCGGCACAGGTACATTGCGATCTGCCGCGCGGTCACCAACGTGCGTGTGCGGGACTTGCTGCAAAGCTCTTCCATGCTGAGCTTGAAGTACTCGGCCGTCTGCTTGAGGATCTGGTCGGCCGTGATCTCCTGGGCTCCGTCATCGGTGATCAGGTCCTTCAGCACCATTTCGGCGAGGGCCACATCGACGGGCTGGCGGTTGAGGCTGGCGAACGCGGTGACGCGGATCAGCGCGCCTTCGAGCTCGCGGATGTTGCTGGAGATCTTGGAAGCGATGTACTCCAAAGCGTCGTCCGGGGCGGACAATCCCTCGCTCTGGGCCTTCTTGCGGAGGATCGCGATGCGGGTTTCGAGTTCCGGCGGCTGGATATCGGTCAGCAGGCCCCACTCGAAACGGGACTTCATGCGGTCCTCGAATCCGGCCAGCTGCTTCGGCGGGAGGTCCGAGGTGATGACCACCTGCTTGTTGTTGTTGTGCAAGGCGTTGAAGGTGTGGAAGAACTCTTCGAGCGTCCGGTCCTTGCCCGCCAGGAACTGGATGTCGTCAATCAGGAGCACGTCGACGTTGCGGTACGTGGTCTTGAAGCTGGCGCCTTCGTCGTCGCGGATGGAGTTGATGAAGTCGTTGGTGAACTCCTCGGAATTCACGTAGCGCACCCGGATTCCGCTGTAGAGCCGGCGGGCGTAGTGGCCGATCGCGTGCAGCAAGTGGGTCTTGCCGAGCCCGGAGTCACCGTAGATGAACAGCGGGTTGTAGGCCTTGGCCGGTGCTTCCGCGACCGCGACGGCCGCGGCGTGGGCGAAGCGGTTGGAAGAACCGATCACGAAGGTGTCGAAGACGTACTTCGGGTTCAGCCGGCCGAATTCGTGCGAAGTGCTCGGCGGAGTGGGTTGCGGCTTCAGTTCCACGGCCAGGTCGTTCGCGGAAGAGAGTTCGACGGCGGGTGCCGGCTCTTCGTGGATGGGCACCAAATCCGTGTCGACGTCGATCGCGCACCGGATGTCGTCGGAAAAGACGCTGCGGAGGGCGTCATCGAGGGCGTCCTTGACTTGCGTCTGGAGAACCTCGCGGGTCAGTTCGTTGGGCACGGCCACCAGGAGGGTGGAACCGATCAGGCCCTGCGCCTGCGCAAGGATAACGAAACCACGCTGCCGGGGTGTGACGCGATCGTCTTGTTCCAGCAGGCTCAGCACCCGCCGCCAGGAACTTCCGACCGTGTTGGCGTGGTTGGCTTCGTCTACCGTCATCAATTGGTTCCCTCGAGTGCTTGCTTGCCTGGATTGCGGCAGCCGAAGGTCCGTGGCCGATCAAAGGGCATGGATTCCGAACCGAATCCACAGGGTTATGCACAGTCCGTGGATAATCGGCTACTGAGACACTCTAGGGGATGGAAACTCCAGAAGATAGCTGGGAACAAGCTTGTGGATAATTACACCGTTGTGGTTCTGAAACGGGGCCTGTGAGCCACTTCATCCACAGGCTGATGCGTGTACTTAGCCACAGCTGGGGATAACAGGCACGGCGGCTCCCGGTTTGACCTCGGGGGTCTTTTTGCCCTAACGTTGTGAAGTCCTATGTGTCCGCTTTTTGACCACCCGCACCTCCGGTAAATCCGGCGTTGGGCGGCGGCGGATACTCAATAAACTTAGCGTCGGCCAGTTCTTCCCCTTTTGATCGGGTGGGCGCACCTTTGATCCACTGGAGTAACTAACGTGAGCAAGCGGACTTTTCAGCCGAATAACCGCCGTCGGGCCAAGAAGCATGGCTTCCGCCTTCGTATGCGCACCCGTGCCGGCCGTGCCATCCTGGCCGCCCGTCGTGGCAAGGGCCGCGTCGAACTGTCGGCCTAAATATCTGACTCGTCGGTCAGCCTTCCAAGCGAGTCACTAGGTGCTAGCCACCCGTAACCGTCTGCGGACTTCTACCGACTTTTCAACAACTGTACGTTCCGGCGTCCGCAATGGACGCCGGAACTTAGTGTTATATACGGCACCTATCGGTGCCGGCGAACCGAGCCGCATCGGCTTCATCGTTTCCAAAGCTGTCGGGAACGCTGTGACCAGGAACCTCGTTAAGAGGAGACTGAGAGAAGCAGGTGCTTTGTCTTTGAATAGGCATGGCACGGGTCTTGCTGTGGTGGTCCGGGCGTTGCCCGCGGCCGCTACGGCAAGCTGGGACCAGCTGCTGACGGATTACAACGCCGCCTTGGCGGCAACCACGAAACGGCTCGGCGGATCCTCTCCGCGGGTTGTTTCGCCCACCCAGGGCACCACAACGGAAGGGACACCGCGTGCATGAGCTGAGCTCCGCCGTCGTCCGCTTCTTTAGAGTCGCTCCGGGGATCCTCGGAACTTTTCTGTGGGAGCTGCCGCGCAACGTCCTCATCATCTTGCTGAAGACGTACCGCAGGATCATTTCTCCCTTATATGGCCAGGTGTGCCGGTTCTTCCCCTCCTGCTCGGCTTATGCCCTCGAAGCGGTGACGGTCCATGGTGCCGTCAAGGGAAGTTGGCTCGCGGTGCGGCGCCTTGCGCGTTGCCACCCCTGGAACGCCGGCGGCGTGGACCACGTCCCCGCCGGACATCGTCATTGGCCCGAAGGCCAGACGCCCACAATTGTTGTACTGAACAACCCGGACCAGTTCCTGGCTGTGTGGTCTGATGAAGACGGTCGCCGCACAGCGGCCTGAGGAAATAGGGAAAACGTATGGACATCTTTGGAACAATTCTGGCCCCGTTCAAGTGGCTAGTGTCCGCGATCATGCTGGGGTTCCACGACGGGCTGAGTTTCATCGGCCTGCCTCCGGAGAACGGCTGGACCTGGACTCTGTCCATCATTGGCTTGGTGCTGGTGATCCGTGCTGCCCTGATCCCTGTCTTCGTCAAGCAAATCAAGGCACAGCGCGGCATGCAGCTGCTTCAGCCTGATCTGAAGAAGATGCAGGCGAAGTACAAGGGCAAGACCGACCAGCTCTCCCGCCAGGCGATGGCGCAGGAACAGATGGCGCTGTACAAGAAGCACGGCACCAACCCGTTCTCCGCTTGTTTGCCAATGCTGATCCAGATGCCGTTCTTCTTCGCGCTGTTCCAGGTGCTCTCCGGTATCACCCAGGCCCGACAGGCCGGCACGGGCATTGGAGCCCTGAGCCATGAGCAGGTGGTGCAGTTCGACGAATCCAGCATCTTCGGCGCTCCCCTCTCCGCGTCCCTGCTTCACGGCGGCCCTGCAGGCACCGACCAGACGGTTGTCTGGGTCCTGTCCATCGTGATGATCCTGGCCATGACGGCGTCGCAGTTCATCACGCAGAAGCAGATCATGGCCAAGAACATGTCCGACGAGGCGATGGCCAGCCCGTTCATGCGCCAGCAGAAGATGATGCTGTATATCCTGCCGCTGGTGTTCGGTGTGGGTGGCATCAACTTCCCGATCGGTGTCCTGATTTACTGGACCACCACGAACCTGTGGACCATGGGTCAGCAGTTCTTTGTCATCCGCCGCATGCCGACGCCGGGTTCCCCTGCTGCGAGGGCCCTCGCTGAGCGTCGCGCCGCCAAAGGCTTGCCGTCCCACCCGCTTTTTGGCGGTAAAAAGGACGCCGACGTCGCTGCCGAGGTGGCCGCCGTCGAGGTCAAGGCACAGCAGCGCACTCAGCCACAACGTAAGAACAGGAAGAAGAAGTAATGTCTGTTGAAAGCACCGAAGAGGCAACGGCCGCTGCCTCCGCCGAGGAACTGGTAGAAGCCACAGTAGAAACTTCGGAAGAGGACGCTGCTGCCGGCAAGGGCACTTCCGTAAGCCGCCTCGAGGAAGAGGGCGACGTCGCCGCAGACTACCTCGAGGAACTTCTCGACATTGCCGATATCGACGGCGACATCGACATCGAGATCCGGAATGGCCGCACCTACATCTCCATCGCAGCCGAAGACGATTCCGAGGGGCTGGAGAGCCTGGTAGGCCGCGACGGTGAAGTGCTCGAAGCCCTTCAGGAACTCGCTCGACTCTCAGTGCTCTCGGCAACCGAGAACCGCTCGCGCCTGGTGCTCGACATCAACGGTTACCGCAAGGAACGTGCCGGCGATCTGCAGCAGATTGCCGAAAACGCCGTGGCGAAGGTCAAGGAAACCGGAGCTCCGGTGGCACTTGAACCCATGAGCGCGTACGAACGCAAGATTGTGCACGACGCTGTCGCGGACCTCGGTTTTGTATCCGAGTCCGATGGCGAAGGCGCCGGCCGCCACATCGTGGTTTCGGCCGACTAACGGATCATGGTTGAAATCACGGCAGCCGAACTCCAGGCAGCAGAGAAGATTTTCGGTGACCGGCTCGGTCTCGCCCAGCGGTACGTAGAACATCTGGCGACGTCGGGAACCGAGCGCGGGCTGATTGGCCCGCGCGAGGTTCCCCGCCTGTGGAGCCGGCACGTTCTCAATTGCGCCGTCATCGAATCGGCGATAGCCCACGGAAGCCACGTTGCAGACGTTGGATCCGGGGCGGGACTTCCGGGCTTGTGCTTGGCAATTGCGCGTCCCGATCTTGAACTCACGTTGATCGAACCCCTGGAGCGGCGGGTCATCTGGCTTCAGGAAGTAGTGGACGACCTTGGACTGGACAACGTCACGGTCATGCGCACCAGAGCCGAACTCGCAGTGGGAATGGTCGACGCGGATGTCGTCACGGCGAGGGCCGTCTCTGCCCTGTCCAAACTCGCCGGACTGACCATACCCTTGCTTAACGGCAAGGGTGAAGTTGTGGCGATCAAGGGCCGCAGTGCTGCCGAGGAGATTGAGCAAGCAGCTAAGATCATCCGTAGGCTCGGCGGCGTGGAAACGTCTGTTGTGGTTTGCGGGCAGGAGCTCTTGGAGGAACCCACCACTGTGGTGAGGATCGTCGTTAACAAACAGCGGAAGATCGCCTAGCTTCGGCGCTGTGTCCCGCGTGTCCGCAACTGAGCGGTTAAGCTAGAGAACGGCAGCTAGAGCCGAATGAGAGTGAGAGTGTGACAGTGGGCAGTAGCGAAACCTCCACCCAGCGGATCCCGCCATTTATTTCCTTGGGGTCGGCTCGGGCCATGGCTGCACCCTCGGCATCCTTTGAATCTGCACTGATGCGCACGAATTCGGTTGCAAACGCCGCTGTTTCACGTGAAACCGTGATTGTCGGACATGACAACGTCATGGACTCCATTGATGATTCCAGCCCCATTGCACGCCAGCTCGCCAACGAGACCCGACGTCGTGAACGCCTGGTGGGACGTGAGCTTCCCAAGCCGGAAAAGACCCGCATTTTCACGGTGTCCAATCAAAAGGGCGGCGTGGGAAAGACCACCACGACGGTCAATATTGCGGCAGCCTTGGCCTCCGCGGGACTCAATGTCCTGGTGATCGACATCGATCCCCAAGGAAATGCATCCACCGCTCTTGGTATTGAGCACCACGCCGACGTCGACAGTATTTACGACGTGCTGATCAACGACCTCCCGCTGCGTGACGTCGTGGCTCCGTGCCCCGATATCCCGAATCTCATTTGCGCGCCGGCAACCATTCACCTGGCGGGCGCTGAAATTGAACTGGTTTCCCTCGTTGCACGCGAGCAGCGGCTACGCCGCGCCATCGATGTCTACTCGAAGGAACGCGCCAAGAACGGTGAAGGTCGTCTGGATTTCATCTTCATTGACTGCCCGCCCAGCCTGGGCCTGCTGACCGTCAATGCCTTCTGCGCGGCAAGCGAGGTACTCATCCCCATCCAGTGTGAGTACTACGCATTGGAAGGCCTGAGCCAGCTTCTCAAGAACATCGAAATGATCCAGAAGCACCTCAATGCCGATCTGGTCGTTTCCACCATTCTCCTCACCATGTATGACGGCCGCACCAACCTGGCCGCGCAGGTGGCTTCCGAAGTCCGCCAACATTTCCCGGATCAGGTTCTCGGCGCTGTGGTTCCTCGCTCCGTGCGCATCTCGGAGGCCCCAAGCTACCAGCAGACGGTGATGACCTATGATCCGTCTTCCAGCGGCGCGTTGTCCTACATGGAAGCCGCTGCAGAAATCGCCGAGCGCTAGACTTCCTTAATCACTGCAATATCCTTGGCGGGCTCTATTCTTGCCATTCCACCGGAGGGACATACTAATGAGCGAAAAGCGACGAGGCCTGGGTCGGGGTCTTGGGGCTCTCATTCCCAGCTCCGCTTCGGCTGGTGCATCAGGGAACGGCGTCCCGGCGTCCCGCCCTGTGGACCTCTTTTTCCCTGAGGCGCGGAAGGCGCCGGAGACGGTGGACACTCCCGAGGCGCCTGAAACGGAAGTAGCGAAGAGTTCTCCCTCGCGAGGCTCTTCGTCCAAGAGCACGACGGCGGCAAAGAGCCCTGCTGCGAAGTCACCCGCGGCGAAGGTCACCCCCGCGAAGACCACCGACGCTGACCGACCGGCCGGATCGAAGCCAGTCGAGGCCGCCGCTGATGCTTCAGGAGAGGCCGTGGCTGACTCGCTTCCCTCGGAATCGTCCGAGGTCCAACTGGTCGAGGTTCCCGGTGCGCGCTTCGCCGAAATCCCTGTCGGGGACATCCATCCCAACCGCAAGCAGCCGCGCAGTGTCTTCGATGAGGACGACATGGCGGAGCTGGTTCATTCCGTCAAGGAAATAGGCGTCCTCCAGCCAATTGTTGTACGTACTTCAACCGAAAAAGGTGGAGAACCGTATGAGCTGGTGATGGGTGAGCGGCGATGGCGGGCAGTGCAGGCCGCCGGGCTCGAAACCATCCCGGCGATTGTTCGCGATACCACTGATGACGACCTCCTTCGCGATGCGTTGCTGGAAAACCTCCACCGCAGTCAGCTGAACCCTTTGGAAGAAGCTGCCGCCTACCAACAGCTCCTTGAGGACTTCGGTACCACCCACGAGCAGCTGGCCGATCGGATCGGCCGTTCGCGTCCGCAAGTGTCCAACACTCTCCGCCTCCTCAAACTTCCTCCGCTCGTGCAACGGCGCGTAGCAGCCAGCGTGCTCTCGGCCGGCCATGCGCGGGCATTGCTTGCTCTCCCGGACGCAGCCTCGATGGAGCGTCTCGCGCAGAAGATTGTCGCCGAAGGAATGTCAGTCCGGGCCACCGAGGAAGCTGTCGCGTTGTACCAGGATCCTACGGTGCCGCCGAAGAACAGCATTCCGCGTCCCAACGCACGCCATGAGCGTCTCGACTACCTTGCTTCTTCACTTTCGGATCGCTTGGACACCAACGTGAAGATCACCTTGGGTGCGCGAAAGGGTCGCGTCAGCATTGAGTTCGCTAGTGTTGAGGATCTGAATCGCATCATGGATGTTTTGTCACCAGGGGACGAAAGCTAGTCGCTCGGTTTCCACGGAACTGAGGTTTGCTTCTCACGAGGCAGGCCCCATTTTCATTTAATGGTTTCCCTGCGGTGCTTGCAGGGGTTCGTTTGGTCCTTGTTCTTTGCTCTTTCATAGATACCCGGCTCATATGGCGCGCTCCCATGGCGTGCGCTGGCGGGCTCGTTCGCAAGGGTGGGGCGTGGTGTAGTGCTTTCGGGGCTGTGTTTCACGTGAAACGAGGCGTTGTATCGGCCCAAGGTATTGGAAGATCAGGAGCCTTTCGCACCCAACGGGATCCCCCTTGCCGCTCGGAGAAGACAGTATCGAGTTCAATTGGCTGCTGCTATAGAAGTCGACACGCTAGCGTGAGGCTCTGTCTCTGAACCTCACGCTAGCCACCGTTGCCTCGTGGCTGCGTTCTTGATCTTTGCATTGGGTAGCAAGATGTGTCTTGGTTGACGGTTCCCTTGATTCTCCGCATTCGAAGTTCGGGCAGCACGCGCAATTGTTTGCCACAAAGCCAGGCTTCAGCCATCCTGGAGGCTGGGCCTTGTTCTTTGAGTGATACATCTCCACAGACTTCTCGGATGATGCCTCCTGAGCGTGGACCGCATGCCAATGTTTCACGTGGAACAGCCAAGTCTGCCGACGTGGGTCGGGGAAATCCCCTCGACAGTGCGCGGGCCTTCCGGTTGATCAGGCCGGCTGTATGGACCGTCGCCAGCTCCCGTTTCACGTGAAACAGGAGCGGCGATGGAGTCCATCACAATCGAGCCAAACCTCGCCCACCCCGGTAATTGGTAGTCCACTCACAGTTGGGAGCAAATTCGCTGCAACGTGGCGGTGTGCCCTGGGCGAGAAGTAAACAGTTGCTCGGATTCCATCTGTCCATTCACCCTCTAGCAGGTGAAGGCATCAAAGACCATCTGCGCCTCCGGAGCCCACCATTTCAGGATGCGATCGCCCATCACTCAACGACGCGGTGTGTTTTTGCCTGCTTGTGCTCCCCTTTCGGCGTTGGTTGCACCTTGTCGGGCGTAACAGGTCCGACCATCCCCGCTGGGTGCTATGTTGCCAGGACGCGGGTCTTCCAGTTTCCAGCTAGTTGTTTGGGTATCAGTAGCCCAGGCACTGTCTGCTTGCACCTACGGTGGGCCGTACTCGGCGCGAGTTCAGTGGCGGGTGCATACGCCTGTCTGCGGTCTTTGGGGGGCTATCTGTGTGTCTGCGCCAGTGACAGCCACGAACCACCGTTTCCCGGGGACCAAGTGACGACGGGTGCGCCGAACCGAATGCTGCCGAACATCTTCAGGATCTGATGGACGCGGTATTGGTCGACTTCGACGGATTGCTCGCCACTCCAACTTTCACGACGACAGAGGCGCGACTGGTGGGAAGCCGTTCCCTGAGCTCGTTGGAGTGTGGCAGTACGGCTGGAAGGGAGTCCGCCTGGGAAGAATACTTCACTGAGTTCGCGTGATTGTCGCCCGGCGGCTGGGAGACAACAGCCCCCGAACTCGTGGATTGCGGCATGGCGGTCAGGCTGGGGCGATCTCCCATCCGGACTTCGGAGCCTATTCCATCTTCCATGTTCGGACGCGTTCAAGACGGTTCGCGATCCCTCGGACATCGTCGTCGAATTCCACAGCTCGGTAAGTGCGATGGGTCCCCGAATGCGTCAGCACCGCAAGACGGACTCAGGAAGAATCTGATCGAAGTCTTCCTGTGGACCACGGAACTCACAGGAGAGACAGGATCTCGTGGTGTGCGGTTTCGGCGATGGCTCCAGACGACGGTGCCTGCGCCTACGCGGACTTAGGTGCCTGCCGAGAACGGCGCCTGGAGGCAGCACAGATGACCCCTGTACCTGGCGTGCCGGCTTGCGGTGAACTTGGATCGAACGTGAGGGGACGCCGGCTCCCCCGGAGACGTCGTGCGGCGGGATTGAAATCCTGGCATCCTGCCCGCAGTTGTCCTCGTGCCGCGCTGGCCTCAGGTGAGGCTCGCTTGCTGTACTGCTTGCTGGCGCGGCGATAAGCGCGCCGAGGATGTCCGGATGGCTTTCAGTCCTGGTTGGCAGCGCACCGAATCTCTTCATGGACACTTCACACACTTCGGTCTGTCGAATGATCCAGCCCACGGGCGTCCGTGGCTGGGGCGTCCTGAGTCCGGATCCTTCAAGAGATTCAGAGGGCGGTCGTCCTAGCGGGCTTCTATCGCTCGAGCTCCGGCTAGCTAAAGCGAGAGAGTTAGTAGGACCCGATGTGGCTTCGGTTGAGCTCGTCGTCGGATCGTCGACGCTATGCAGGCCACTGCTTCCACGGGTCGGCGGGGCGGTATCGACGAACCTGGACGCAGACGATCCGAGAAAGCTTACCCGCGTGGAGTGTGTATCTCGCTGTTGAAAAGTCTGAGAGCGGCGGTGGATATCGCTGTGGATAACTTTGTTGATAATTCGGTGGGATGGCGGGAGCTCGGGCCGGGGCTCTGTGGGTATCTCGTCGGCCGGCGTCGGTATTCGTGTGGTCCTGAGGTTCCTCGCTGGCTCTGTTTCACGTGAAACAGTGCCAGCGCCTGTAGATTAGCCAGATTTGCCCCGTTTGGGCCCAATATTGGCAGATTCACGGGCTTCTGGGAACTTTCCGGTCCGTATCAAATCTGATCTCATCTGGCCGGCTGAGCTTTGCTGCGTTTCGCGCCGGATATGCTCGCCCATCGGCCGGGAGAAGCTAGTCGAAGTGGTTCTTTGCGCCCGTGGATATCGCTGTGGATAACTGTGTGTATAACTTTGGGCCGGTCGGTGGATATCCCTCTCAGCGAAGATCCAGTTGAAGTGGAATCTTGCCTTCATCTTGCCCGCCAGTGCCCTGCTCGACTCGGCTCGGCTTTGCGCTCTCGGGATCTTCTATGCCGCCTGCGCGCCGTGTGAGCGCTCCTGAGTTCGACGGTCGCTGCATGTTTCACGTGAAACGCGACCGAACCGAAGACTGCCGATCACCCGACACCTTCCACCGTCGTTGGGCAAGGGTCGGTGGCAACGACCGAGATCGGGGACCCCAGGAGCGTGACTGCAGCGGGAGCGCCTGCTGACATTCGGAGAAGCATTGCTGAGATCCATCGGCCCGTGGGTTAGCTAACCGGACGCGGTTCAGTCACGCGGAAACGCGGTTGAGTCACTAGATTGCGGCCAGCCCTGGATTCTGAATCTCGGACCCGGCGGCCGCGTAGGCATAACGCTTCTCGTAGTTCACCTTCGTTCATGAGGTAGTTCGGCCCAATCATTGCTCGCGGTTAGAGGGTCCTCCTCAGATCTTTTGGATTGAGCAGGCGCTCCAGATCAACCCTGTCTACCCCGGACACCCCCGCCAAACGCAGCCAACCCCGCCGTGGCCACCCGAGTTGATCTGCCTCGGGGTTCAATTGTTAGCGCTTCTCGCGTCGTTGCAGGAAGGGGCATGTGCGAGGGACGCCCAAGGAGACTACTACCTCCAAGCTGATCAATTCGTGGCGGTCCCTCTTGCAGGACTCTTTGTCCCGCTGAGGCGGGCTTGAACCCAGACTTTCGTGCTGGGAGGCAATTGCCGTGGACCTAGTTCCAGTTGCGCGTTTGAGGCTCCGTCTCCCCCAATGCCGTATGTCCACGATCATCGGGGTACAGACCGCCTTCAGGGCCACCCTGGCCCGGCTCAGGCGAGTTTGTGGACCCGGGAACCAGTGCCCGAAGCTGTGGATGGTGGGTTCAAGATAGCGTGGTCGGCTGAGTCGAGCCGGACTGCAAGGCAGTCCGCCAAAGCAACTTCACCGTGGCGGCAGGGATCCTGGAAGGGTACTCCCACAATCAATCTGAATCCCTCGAACGGACCAAGTGATTGCCTAACGGCCCGCTCTGAGGTCACGTGCGCCCGCGAGCGAAGAAGGCCTAGCCTTCCTAGGGCCTGACATGTTGTGTAGCTGCGGCACCTTTGTCCGCACTGTGCAGCCGCTGGCCCCAGGTCCAGCTGCCTGAGAGGGTCCGATGCCGCACACTTCTGCTCATTCAGCCACGTTCACGTCTACGCCGTTACGGATCGGCGTCGCGGATCGATGGGGGCTGCCGATAGAGCCACCCACAACCCGGCCCCAAGGTCCCCCGACCTTCTCACACCATGAGGATGAAGGCGTCCGCACCTCGCCTGCTCCCAGCCTCGTAGTGCCAAGGGGCCATTCCAGGGAGCTTTATTGTGGCGCAGGGCAATGGCGAACTCCTCCCCCGATTGGCGGCCAACAAGCGGACTCCTCAGCCTCGATGCGTATCCAAGGGTGACCGGAATCGAAGGCACTGGTGATGACGGACGGATCCATCGACGAGGGTGGGCCGGTGTGCGGGAGTGAAGCAACCTGAATTAATTGTTTATTGAGCAATTGGCACTAACGGTCGAGTCTTCTGCCGGCCGACGTCGTTTCGCACGCGCTTGTCCGGTGTCCGCATGGCTCTACGCGTTGCGAGATTCGCTGGTAGGCACCTGGCGCGCCTGCCTGTCGACGGCCCACGGAAGCGTCGGTATTGATCGCAGGCCCGAGGATGTGCCCGGCCGGCTCTCGGGACGCCACGGTGTTTCACGTGAAACATCGCTGATGTCGGGATTCTCAATAGGACGCTGATCGCGTGCCAAGGAGTGTGATTTGCAGCGACCCCCGGCGTACCGGCCAACGGCTAGCGTCCAACAACTCGAAAAATGGTTCTCTACGGGAATTGATCGACCTGGAAAGCCGCAATGAATAGGGGACGACGCCCCGGCTCGGCGGCAAGCCGTAACCCCCGCAACCAGCAGTGCCAGCGCAGTTCCACGTGAAACCGTCCAATCGCCACTGTCTCGCGATCTGTCTGCGCGAGCGCCAGGTCATCCAGCAGTGAACCCGGCAGCCAGAGCACTTTTACTCCACTCGTCAACGACCCATGTTTCACGTGAAACAGTGCATGTGGTGAACGTATGGTTCGACCTGTTTCGAATGGCGATGGATCGTGGGCGCCAACGGACGAGCAGTACGGTTTCACGTGAAACAGTCGGATCACTGCCCTTGGTACGAACGTAGGGACTCGGCAGTATAAATGGAATCTCCCTGCGTCCGCGGCCATGCATGAGTCGGCTGGGCACAACTATTGCTTAGCAAACATTCCAGCGCTCGAAGGCGGAATTGATTCACTCACTCCGGCCCGTCTCCGGGGGGCCGAAGGTTCAGTGTCCGTCTGGGCCGTTCCAGCGAAGAACTCCCGCTTTTGAAAGTGAAAAAGGTTCACAATAGGAATACAAACCGAGACTGGCAGCCGCCGCTCGCTGCGCCTCTCAATATCACTAGCCGACACCACAAGCCTCGGGCCTCGAACTCAATAGCGTGTACCCAAAGACATGAAAAAGCCGGCGGTCTCGCTCAACAGCGAAACCATCGGCTCAATCGGGAAGCAGGCCTTACAGGCGCGCCGGATGTCCTAGGACAGAACGGATTCAAATTCCTTTTCGAAGAACTGCTTCGGCTTTGCACCGATAACTGTGCTCTTCACTTCTCCCCCGCTGAAGAGGTAAACGGCTGGAATGGACGTGATGCCGTACTCGGCGGCTATGGCCGGGTTGTCGTCGACATTCAGCTTGACGACATCGACCTTGTCTCCGTATTCAACCGAGATCTCATCGAGGATTGGACCCAACTTGCGGCACGGGCCGCACCATTCTGCCCAGAAGTCCACAATGACCGGCTTTTCAGCGGCCAGGACGTCGGTGCTGAAACTGGCGTCGGTAACGTTTTTCGCGTTGCTCATAATTCTTTCCCTTCGAATGGATGGCTGCTGTGCCGGTTAGGCCTGCAGGTCTGCAAGATAGTGTTCGACGTCCAAGGCAGCGACACAACCGGATCCGGCTGCCGTGATGGCCTGGCGGTAAGTCGGGTCCACGACATCGCCGGCGGCGAAGACGCCCTTGATGCTGGTCTTGGAGCTGCGGCCGTCGACGGCGATGGTGCCTTCAGGGGCGAGCTCCAGTTTTCCCTTGACGAGTTCGGTGCGGGGATCGTTGCCGATGGCCACGAAAACTCCTGTAACGGCGAGCTCGGACTCGGTGCCGTCGACGAGGTTTTTCAGCTTCAGGCCAGTCACCTTGTCCCCGCCGATGACGTCCTCGACGGCGGTATTCCACACGAAGTTGATCTTTTCGTGGGCCTGGGCGCGGTCACCCATGATCTTGGAAGCCTTGAGGGTGTCGCGACGATGTACCACGGTGACGGACTTCGCGAACTTGGTGAGGAAGAGGGCTTCCTCCATGGCAGAGTCGCCACCGCCGATCACTGCGATGTCCTGGTCTTTGAAGAAGAAACCGTCGCAGGTTGCACACCAGCTCACGCCGTGGCCGGAAAGACGCTTTTCATTCTCGAGGCCGAGCTCACGGTATGCGGAACCCGTGGACAGAATGATGGCGCGTGCCTTGAACTTCTCCCCCGTGCCGATAGTCACGGACTTGATGTCGCCGTCGAGGTCCAGTTCGGTGACATCCTCAAACTGAATCTCCGTCCCAAAGCGTGCCGCCTGCTTTTCGAAGTTCTCCATGAGATCGGGTCCCATGACGCCCTCGGGGAAGCCGGGGTAGTTCTCGACGTCTGTCGTGTTCATCAGTTCGCCACCGGCAGTCACGGAACCGGCGATGAGAAGCGGGTTCATGTTGGCCCGTGCCGTGTAGACGGCCGCCGTGTAACCGGCAGGCCCGGAGCCTACGATAATGACATCACGTACGTTGGACGCGGTGTTTTCTGCGTTGCTCACTGTTGGGTGAACCTCTTCCTTAGTCGATGCACCGGTTCCTTGCGGCCGGCCACATGGCACAACCCTATGGCGGCGCGGAATATTCCGATGTTTCCGGGGACCCTAATATCCACCACCATTCAGGGTACCTTCTGGCAGTGCAGGGCATGGAAGCGAGAAGCGTCGGCTACTGGACCTTGATCTCCGCAAGGCGCAGGCCGTAGCCGTAGCGCGTCTTGGGGGCGGTCAGTTTGGGCAGGGCCTTGATGGAGATAATCACGTATTGGGCCGTTACAGGGGCACTGAGCGGCATGGTGAGCTCCGGTGAGGTGAAGCTGTTGGTGCCCACCAACTTGGCACCGTCCAAGGCCGGACGATCATTGGTGTAAACGCTGATGTTTCCACCGGATGCGCCCAACTGGCTCAAAGTGACGGACGTCACCTGCGAGGGTGTCTTGAGCTTGACCAGCAGCGACACTCCATCGGGTGCGAGTCCACCCCAGTCCGCCGTGGCGAATTCCATGTCCGACCAGTAACTGGCGGCATTGCCGTCGTATGCCTTGACCAAGTCCTTGTCGTAAGTTGCTGCGAAATCGAAATCGCCCATGCGGGTGACTCCATCGATGACCGGCGGCGCTGCGACCGGCGGTGCCGAGGCGGTACCTGTGCTGCTCGGCTGTCCAGTTACGGTTTGAGACGCTGAAGAGGACTGCTTGGCCGCGGGAGCCCCGCCGGGGATGAGGTTGCCGAGATTGGTGACAGCAAGGATCAAACCTACGATCAACACGGCGGCAAGGACCCCGCCTACGAGCCAACGGAAGGAACGGGGCTCGCGAACCGGCTCCTCGTCGTAATATTCGTCCTCGTCGAGGGGCCCTGCTTGCTCGCGCGCGTTCGACGGGAAGCTCGATGCTCCCCGGCTGTATCCGGCGGCAGCCGCGGCCGCATCGCGGGAAGCGCCCGTGCCGCGCGCTCCGCCGTCGTCGTTAACGAAGCCATAGTCGTCCTCGGACCAGAGAGAGACTTTGGATTCCTGGGCCGGGGTTGCAGAAGTAGGCGCCTGAGGAGTGGATGCTGGAACAGCCTGCGTGGCGGGCGCCGCTTGGATTTGCTGGGGAGCGGTCCGGCTCGCCTCGGCGGCCGAAGTGGACGCGGGCCTCCCCGAAGGCGCGGCTTGGCCGTCGTCGTTGTTTGACTTGCCGCTGCCCTTTACGGCGGCCGCGGCCGCTGCGGCAGCAGCCCCTGCCCCCGCTGCCGCAGCAGCGATGCGGGAACCAATGCCCCCGGAGGCCGACGCCGGCCGGCCAGCGGGCATGGGAGGAACCACCGGGCGGTGCGGGTCAGCGGCAGCCGGCAGCGATTCGCCAGCGGGATGGGGCTCGACCTCGTCGTAACTGATGTACTCGGCGTCGTGCTCTTCGTCGTCGTAGAGCCCGTCGTAGGTCTCGGGTTCGTGGGAACGGGCCTGGCCGAAGATCTCGCTGCCAAGCGTGTCCGTGAAGAACGGTTCGACGTAAGGCGGATTGGTGGCCACCACCAGGTCCAGCAGGTCGGGCGCGCTGCTGTGGTTCGTAATGAGGTACGTGGTGCTGTCGCTGACCCCGAGGTCGAGGATCTGGACATGTCCGGGCCGTTCGCCGGTGGCGACCTCGCGGGCGCTCTTGGCAACCTGATCGGCGTTTCCGGGGCCAGCCACGAGGATGCTGACAGGCCTGTTGAGGACCTGGTCCACGCCGTCGAGCACCAGATCCTGGTCGTGCGAAGTCAACACGGTGGCTGTGACTTTGTAGCGGCCGCCAAGCACTGATCCGACATCGATCGGGTGGGACACGGGTTCCTCCTAAGACTGTCCGGAAGCTGCGGGTCCTGAATACGGGATCCGGCCAGCCGGGTGACCCGTGGTCTGCAACTACCTGTATTAGTTTCTGATCCTAGCTGATTGGGCCGTTCCGACTCCCGGTTTGAGCCGATCCGTCACCTTTTGCGGCGTGATCCACCGCGGAAATAGGGGTTGTTTCCCAGTGTTCCCTGATAGGTGCGGCGGCCGGGCAACGGGATGCCTGGGCGGCCTGCTCCCCGTTGTGCGGTGCTGGGGAGGTCTTCATCGGGCAGGTAGGACTTCTCGACGTCGGACCAGGCGTCCACCTTGTCCGTCCCCTCCGCAATGCCTCCATCGGTATCGTGGCCGTGATCCCACCCGTCCTTCGAAGGCATGGTCTGCACGGCCGGACCGGCGCGGAAGGATGCTGCGTCGAACTCCCCCGAGATGCGCGGAATGAGTCCGGTGTCGTCGGAAACCGTGGCGCGGGCCGCCGTCGGGGTCTGCTCTCCACCCGCGGACGGTGCTTTCGCAACCGGAACGCCCCGGCCGAGCCGTCCAAGCACCGGACGGAGCAAATCGCGGAGCTCACTGACGTGGAAGACGCGCAGCAGGAAGAGGTATGCAAGCAGCATGACGGGCCCGACGACGACCACCGTCACCAATGCGGCAGGCCGGCTGCTCCAGGCGAAGCCGTCGGCGTGATAGCTGCCCAGGAGCCACAGGGCCACGGCACCGGCGATCGCCGAGCCCAAGGCGGCGTAGCCCATGCGGATGTACGAGTTTGCGATGCGGGGGCCGTCCACGTGGCCGAGGAGGCGTCGCAGGAACCAGACGCTGATCACCACGGAAAGGATGTTTCCGAGGGTATACAGGACGGCGATCGCGAAGATGATCCGCCCGACCGGCAGGAACTGGATGATGAACGCGCCCACAACGTTGACCAGCGCAAGGATGAGCTGGATGTAGAAAGGGGTCCGGGCGTCTTCATTCGCGTAGAAGACACGCGACATCATGAAGTTGGCGCTCATGAACGGGGTGCTCAGCGCGAGGATCGTCAGCGTCTGGGCTAGCATGACGCCGTCCTGGGGTTTCCCGCCGGAGAAGAACATGCCCAGCGGTCCGGCGAGGGCGAACAGAGCCAGTGCCCCGAAGACAGTGGCGACGGCCATGGTCCGCAGCCCGTGCGACAGGGCTTCGCGCAGTTCGGCTTTGTTGCCCGCCTGGGAGGCATGGGCCATCCGGTTGAACAGCACCGTGGCGAGCGACAACGCGATGATCGAGTGCGGGAGCAGGTAGAGCTGGCTGGCGACTTCCAGGACCGCGTTACCCGGGAGAGTGGCGGCCGCCGGGTCTTGCGCGTGCTCCAGCCGAAGCCGCTCGGAGCCGGGAATCGTGGCGATCCTCATGACGTAAAGGAACGCGAGCTGCCCGACGGCGGCGGTCAGGAGCGTCCAGACGCTCAGTTTCGCCGCCTGGCCCAGTCCTACGCCCCTCCAGCCGAAGCGGGGCCGGAGCCCGAGCCGCAGGCGGATTACCGGGACGAGGAGTATGGCGGTCTGCGCGAGCACGCCGACAGTGGAGAATCCGGCGATCAGGAACGTCTGGACAGGCCCCCAATTGTCCAAGGTGTGGGGGTTGGTGTTGTTGGCGCCGAGGATCCAGATGAACATGCCCAGTCCGGCGATGGCCACCACGTTGTTCAAAATGGGAGCCCACATCGCGGGGCCGAAGGCACCGTTGGCGTTGAGGATCTGGGTCAGCAGCGCATACAGACCGTAGAAGAAGATCTGCGGCAGGCAATAGAACGCGAAGGTTACGGCCAGCGATTTCTGTTGGGGTGAATAGCCCTGGGTGGTGAGGTCGATAACCATCGGCGCGGCCAGGGTGACCAGGGTGGTCAGCGTCAAGAGAACCAGCACAGCCAGGGTCAGGAGCCGGCTGATGTAGTCCGCGCCGCGGTCCGGACCCTTGCTGGCCTTGATGATCTGCGGGACCAGCACAGCGTTGAAAACGCCACCGGCCACCAGGAGGAAGATCAGGTTCGGCAGGTTGTTGGCATTGATGAAGGTGTCGTTGACCGTCGATCCCAGGCCCAGTGCGGCGCCAAGCATCCAGGTTTTGGCGAAGCCGAGGAACCGTGAAACGAGCGTCCCTGCGGCCATGACGGCGCTGGAACGGGTTTCTCCGGACTGTGGTGACTGGGTTGTTTTGGCGGCAGACATTGTCATTATCGTCCCACGAGCCAGGCTGCCTGTTGCGTCAAACCGGCATCAGCCGGAAGGAAAGGCCCGCGTTAGAGGTGTTCGGGCAGGACTTCCCGGGCGAGATCGGCGATGCGCCGCTCATTGGGAAAGGACAATTTGCGGGCCAATTCCTGGAGGGGAACCCACGCGGCATCGATGGCCTCTTGGTCGGGATCGTTCTCGATGGTCAGCTCCCCGCCCGTGGCGCGCAGGAGGAAATGGTGCACGGTTTTGTGGACGCGGTGCCCGCTCACGGTGAACCAATAGTCGATGCTGCCGAGCGGAGCGAGGACGTTGCCCTCGATTCCGGTTTCTTCAGCGATCTCGCGGACGGCTGCTTCCTCGTTGTTTTCCTTGCCCTCCGGATGCCCTTTCGGCAGGCACCACTCGAGCCGGCCACCCCTATTAAGCCGGGCGATGATCGCAACCCTTAGTTCGCCGTCGGACGTGTCTACGACGACGCCGCCGGCAGAGACTTCCTCCACCGTCGGAAGGGCGGCCTGGGCCGGGTGCGGAGCGGGCGCGACGTGGGCACCAATTGCCGACGGCAATGGTGCGTTCGTCCTCCTGCCAGGTGCACTCGGGATCGGGTTGGCCATGAAGTCCACTCTAACGACTCTTGCCCGTTGGTGATGACCGGGACATGGACTCACGGTGACGCGCGGATGGCGTGAGACCGTGATCCCGGTGTTGTTCCCACCCAATCGCGGCGCAATGACGAGGATCCGGTGTGATGGCGCGGTGAAATCTGACAAGCTTAAGGAACTATGGCGCAAGTATTGGACAGTTCTTCAGTTAATTTCCAGATGGATCCAGTGGTCCTGGACCTCGGTCGGCGGTTCGTGGACGCTGGATTCGAACTGTCGCTGGTTGGCGGGCCGGTGCGGGACCTCTTCCTCGGACGTGTCTCGCCGGACCTGGATTTCACCACTGACGCCACTCCGGACCAGACCCTCTCGATCATCAAGAGGTGGGCCGACAATTTCTGGGAAATCGGACGCGCCTTTGGAACGATCGGGATGAAGAAGTCCGGCTTCCAGATCGAGATCACGACCTACCGCGCCGAGGCTTACGACGCCGATTCCCGCAAGCCGGCGGTGGCTTTTGGCTCGTCGCTCCTGGACGACCTCCTGCGCCGCGACTTCACCATCAACGCCATGGCGCTCCGGCTGCCGTCGCTGGAACTCGTGGATCCTTTCGGCGGGGTCCGCGACCTCCACGCCTCGGTCCTCGCCACTCCGGGAGCACCCGAAGCGTCATTCTCCGATGATCCCCTTCGCATGATGCGTGCTGCCCGTTTCGCCGCGCAGCTCGGCGTTGCCGTGCACGACGACGTCCGCCTCGCCATGTCCGGCATGGCCGAGCGGATCAAGATCATTTCCGCCGAACGCGTGCGCGAGGAACTCGTCAAGCTCATTAACGGTGCGCACCCGCGTGCGGGCATCGACCTCCTCGTGGAGACCGGACTTGCCGAATTCGTCCTCCCCGAGGTCTCCGCGCTGCGCCTTGAAGCCGATGAGCACCACCGGCACAAGGACGTCTACCAGCACTCCTTGCAGGTCCTGGAGCAGGCTGCGTCGCTTGAGACGGGCCCGGACGGCCCGGTGCCAGGTCCGGACTTTGTGTTGCGCTTCGCCGCGCTCATGCACGACGTCGGGAAGCCGGCGACGCGCCGTTTCGAACCGGGCGGCGCGGTGAGCTTCCGCCACCACGACATGGTGGGCTCCAAACTGACCGCAAAACGCATGAAGGCCCTGCGCTTCGACAATGACACCATCAAGGCCGTGGCGCGGCTCGTGGAGCTTCACATGCGCTTCTACGGTTACGGCGACGCCGGCTGGACCGATTCCGCCGTCCGCCGCTATGTCGCAGACGCCGGCCCCTTGCTGGAGCGCCTGCACCGGCTGACCCGGTCCGACGTCACCACGCGTAACCAGCGCAAGGCCGAGCGGCTCTCCTTTGCCTACGATGACCTTGAGCAACGGATCGAAGTCCTGGCCGAACAGGAATCGCTCAATGCCATCCGGCCGGACCTGGACGGAGCGCAGATCATGGATTTGCTGGGACTCAAGCCCGGACCCGTGGTTGGCCGCGCCTACAAGTTCCTCCTGGAGGAGCGCATGGAAAACGGTCCGCTGTCCCAGGAAGAGGCCGAGTCCAAGCTCCTGGGGTGGTGGACCGGCCAACCCGAGTCCGCCGTCGAACTTTCATCGGAACCAGCCGTCGATGCCAAAGCAGGCACCGCCGAACCAGAGGAGTCCTAAGTGAACCCCGCAGCCAAGCTCTCCCGGCCACAGCTCTGGATCATGCGTCACGGCGAGACCGAATGGTCCAAGAGCGGCCAATACACCGGTTTGACGGACCTTCCCTTGACGGTCGAGGGAGAGCAGCAGGCCGTGGAAGCGCGCAAAATCCTGGAAGGCATCGACTTCGACCTGGTCCTGACATCGCCGCTGCGCCGAGCCCGCCGTACCGCGGAATTGGCGGGCTTCCCCGACGCCGTTCATGAGCCGCTGGCTGTGGAGTGGAACTACGGCGATTACGAAGGCATTAGCTCGGATCTCATCCGCAAGGACAACCCGGATTACCTCATCTGGACCGACGGCGTTCCCAACGGCGAGACACTCGACTCTGTGGCGGCCCGGGCCGACAAGATCATTGCCCGCGTCCTCGAGTCCGGAATGGACAATGTCCTGATTGTCGCGCACGGCCATTTCTCCCGCATCCTCACGGCCCGTTGGCTCGAATTGGACGCGAGGGAAGGACGCCACTTTGTTCTGGGAACGGCAAAAGTTTGTACCTTGGGATGGGACAAGCGGACGCCGGCCATTCTCCGCTGGGGACTGTAAGAAGAATTAATTTCTAAATTGTTTGTAATTTGCTGGTCAACAGTGCGATTCATGGTGTAACTTTATTTTTGATCCCAGAGCAATCTGCCGGGATTGAGGCGTGCGCTACCCAGTCAGTCATCTGCGGTTGCGCCAAAACAGAAAAGGAGGTTGGGAAAATGATTACTTTGACTAGCGGATGGAAGATGACCGTTGCTGGCACCCCGGCCTTCGCTGTTCGACGCCGTCCTGCGGCCTAACTTCTCCTGGTTTCCTTCTTCCCCCTGATGTTTCAGGGCTGATCAAGGGGCAATCAGGCTCCGAGTTGGGCCTGCCATTGAGCGGTATCACGCGATCGACGTGGTGCGCAGTTTCCTCATAGTTCGGAACCAGCTTCTTGTTGGGGACGGCTGCCCCTGGATACCCCTACCGGAGTTCCATGCTCCGGTACGGATACGGTCGTTCGAGAAATCCGCTTAATCCACCCCTCATTGCCTGGCATTCACGCGCCTAATTCCGCCGCTGTTTTCTTCGAATTCAGGGGGCTTAATTGTCATGCCTGAATTCCGGCAATTCTCTTCAATAACGAAAGGAGGTGAACCCTTGGCCAAGCGCCTCAGGGACTTGATGGTCTTCAACAGCAAGCCCGTCGTCAAAGACAAGACCCTCTTCAACGGACAACTGTTGGACCAACGCCGGGAAGACGTCTACGTCGTCCTGCATCAAATGGGCATCATCCGCTGAGTGTCCCCACCACTGCACTACAGGAGGGACTGATGGCACACATCGGACCGTTCGCCCCGGAAGCCCGCGCGGCTACGCGTGGGCTTCCGCCTTTTAAAGCGGGGGCTTAGGGAGGAGCGCCCCGTGCCTGAAGGTAAGCTCGATTCCATGCAGGAGACAAAGCCGCACATCCAGCAAAAGCGTGCGCGCTTTGTGGTTCCCAGCCGTAGTGATTCCTTGCTCAGGAACTTCACCGAGTTGATCGGGGGACCCCTCGGACGGCGGTCCTCCCCCGGGGCCATCTCCCCCGGATTCTTCACCGTGGAGCGGGTCCTGGTCATCCTCACGATCGTCGCCGCCATCGTGTCGATCATGATCAAGGGTTATTGCCGCGTCAACGGCTGGCACACCCCCCAGCAGTTCTATGCCACCTGCTACTCGGATTTCCCCGAACTTTTCAGCAGCAGGGGCTTCGCCGACGGCGTCTTCCCGTTCCTTGATCCGAAAAGCATGTTCGAATATCCGGTGATCATCGGGCTGATAGCCGGTGCTACCGCACGGTTGGTCCCGGGCCACGGCGCCACCCCCGATCGGATCCTGGGCTACTTCGACGTGAACGCCACCCTGATTGCGGCCATGTGGATCGTGGTGGTCCTGGCTACCGCGCGCATCAATCGTCGCCGGCCTTGGGACGCGGCAATGGTGGCCCTCGCGCCCGGGATTGTCCTGGCCGGAGTCATTAATTGGGACATGTGGGCAGTTGCCATGCTCGCCGTGGGGATGTACTTCTTCTCGAAGGACCGTCTCGTCATAGCCGGCCTGTTCATCGGCTTGGGAACGGCCACCAAGCTTTATCCGCTGCTTGTCCTCGGCGCGATCCTCCTGCTGGCCTTGCGAAGCGGCCGCCTGCGGGGCTTCTTTGTGACCACCGTGTCAGCCGCGGTCGCTTGGCTGGCAGTCAACGTCCCGATCGCGGCCATCAACCCAGCCGGTTGGCGCTACTTTTTCGATTACACCCGTGATCGCCCCGCGGGGTACAGCTCCTTGTGGTTCGCGTATAACCTCGTTGCCGAACGCCTCCGACTGGCCAAACTTGGCCCCGACGCCATCAATGCCTTGGCGATGGACATGTTCCTCCTTGCGTGCGTTCTGATTGCAGTATTGGCATTGGCGTCGCCGCGTCGCCCGCGGCTGGCCCAGTTGACCTTCCTGATCGTCGCAGCCTTCGTGCTGAGCAATAAGGTCTATTCGCCGCAATATGTGCTCTGGCTGGTGCCCTTGCTGGCTTTGGCCAGACCCCGCTGGCTCGACTTCCTGGTCTGGCAGGCAGCCGAGGCGTTGCATTGGGCTGCCACCTGGATGTATCTGGGTCAGATCAGTAGCGGCGGGGCGGCGCAGAACAACATCGATATGCCGTACTACGTCATGGCCGTGATGCTGCATATGGCCGTAACGGCATATTTGATGTTGAGGGTTGCATGGGACATCTGGGATCCACACCTTGATCCCCTCCGGGTCCAGGGTGTGGACGATCCCCACGGTGGCCTGTTCGATGGCGCGAAGGATTGGTTTCGGGTGGACCTCAAGAGTCCGACGGCCTCGGTGCTCCCCTGGCGGCGCGTTGAGGTGAACTCCGCTGAGGACCGTTCCGGGCGCGAGCCGCAATCCGGGCGCGACACCTCCGGAACTCCCCGGGACTCAGTCAGCTCCACGCAAGGCGAGGGCGAACGCCATGGCTGAGGTCGCCGTCGTCGGCTCCGGACCGAACGGTTTGGCCGCCGCGGTAGTGATGGCCCGAGCGGGCCTGGCTGTCCGGGTGTACGAGGCCGCCCAGACGATCGGTGGTGGAACGCGGACGACTGAACTGCTGGAGCCGGGGCATATCCACGACGTCTGCTCCGCTGTGCACCCCATGGCGCTGGCTTCGCGTTTCTTCCGGGATTTTGAGCTCGAACGGCGTGTGGAGCTGCGTTTGCCGGAGGTCCAATACGGAACACCGCTCGACGGCGGCAGGGCAGTTCTCGCGTATCGCTCGCTGGAGCGGACGGCTTTTGAACTCGGGGCCGATGGAGCAGCATTTACCCGCCTCATGGGACCGTTGGTGGAGCATCTGGGCGGCGTCCTTGACGTGACGCAGAACCAGTTGCTGCGGATGCCGGCCCGTCCGATCGCCGCGCTACGCCTCGGCCTGGCAACCTTGGAGCAAGGTTCACCGTGGTGGAACCGGCGCTTCATAGGAGATGCGGCGCCCGCACTCCTGACAGGTGTGGCGGCACATGCTCTGTCTCCCCTTCCTTCGCTCACAGCCTCAGGGGCGGGACTCCTCCTGGGTGCGCTGGCCCATGCCGGTGGCTGGCCCATTCCGGTTGGTGGATCCGTGGCCATAGCGGATGCCATGGTGCGGGACATCGAGGCCCACGGCGGAGTGGTCGAGACCGGTGTGCGGATCGATTCCTTGGAAGAGCTGCGTCCCGCGAAGGCCATCCTGCTGGATGTCGCACCACCAGGACTGCTGCGCATGGCGGGCGCCGCGCTTCCCGCCCGCTATAGGAAGTCGCTGGAAACATTCCGTTTTGGGAATGCGGCATGCAAGGTGGATTTCATCCTGTCCGGGCCGGTGCCTTGGACGGCTCCAGGTTTGGCCGACGCCGGGACGGTGCATGTGGGCGGCACGCGTGCCGCCATGGCGGAGGCCGAGAACCTTGTAGCTGCGGGCCGGCATCCCGCGAAGCCGTATGTCCTTGTGGCCCAGCCATCCATAGTGGATCCGGGGCGCGCTCCCGTAGGGCGGCACATTCTCTGGTCCTATTGTCACGTTCCCAAAGGTTCCACGGTGGACATGGCCGAGGCGATCATGTCCCGGATCGAGGAATTTGCGCCGGGTTTCCGCGACGTGGTGGTCGGCTGGAAGACGACAACGGCGGCGGGCTTGGCCGACTACAACGCGAACTACGTGGGCGGCGATTTTAGCGCGGGGCTCATGGACATCCGAGGACTGGTACAACGTCCCGTCCTCTCCTCAGTGCCGTGGCGGACTCCTCTGCCAGGGGTGTACCTGTGCTCCTCGTCTACGCCTCCAGGACCCGGAGTAACAGGAATGCCCGGGTACCATGCTGCTAAATATGCCCTGAAGGACATGTTCGGTCTCCCGATACCCGGGCTTGGCCTAGGCGCATAACCCCTGCGACGCCCGCTCACTTATGTCGTCAAAATCCGAAACGCTCGCTCACTTGCGTATACGAGCGGCCCGCGTTTTTCTTCAGATGTGAGCGGGCGTTGGGAAATGGGCCCTCATAGGTGAGCGGGCGTTGGGCTAGTTGGCTGCCGTGAAGCGTGCCCGGCGGTGGGCAGGAGTTTCGATTTCGTCCAGCATGGCCACAGCGTAGTCCTGGGTGGAGATGGTGTTGCCGGCCGGAGAATCCATTGCAGTGGAGTAGTTCCCGGTGCGCTCACCCGGCTGTATGACGGGCGCGGGTGCGAGTACGGTCCAGTCCAGGCTCTCGGGAGCTTCCTTGACGGCGGCGAAAGCGGCCGCGGCCGTGGTTGCTTCGGCCTTGTACGCCTCAGGGAAGTCGGGCGAATCGAGGAGGCGGACGCCGTCGATCTCTAGGGTGCCTGCGCCGCCGACGATCATGAGCCGTGTGCTTTCTGCGTTGCTGTACGCGGTGTCCATTGCTGCCAGCCACTCCCCGTGGTCTCCGCCGGTGCGGCTGGGACCGGTGGCGAGGATGACGGCGTCGTGCTCTTTGGCGACCTCCGCGAAGCTCTGGCCATCAGCGAGGTCGGCGGCGAGGGCCTTCGCTCCAGCAACCTCCGAGCCCTTACGGGAGATCGCGGTGACTTCGTGGCCGCGGGTGAGGGATTCGTTGACGATCTGGCTTCCGACCATGCCTGTTGCGCCGTAAACTGCGATTTTCATGACTCTCCTTGGGGTTGCTATCCTCGTGATATCAAAACAGTATCTAATTGATACTGATAGCTTCAAAGGAACTTAGTTACCTCATGGATACCAGCGACCTGCCAGCAAACATCCTCGACCCTGACTGCCCGTCGCGGGTGATCTTTCAACGCATCGGCGACAAGTGGGCTTCGTTGGTGGTCCAGGTCCTCGCGGACGGCCCGATCCGGTTCTCCGAGCTCCGCAAGATGGTCCATGTAGTGACGCCGAAGGTGCTCACCCAGACCCTTCGAGCCCTGGAGCGGGACGGTCTCATCACCCGGACCGTCCACGCGCAGGTGCCCCCTCGCGTCGACTATGAACTGACCGAGCTCGGAGCTTCCTTGCTGGAGCCCTTGACCCTTTTGCGCCTCTGGGCGGAGGATCACGTGCCCAGCATTCTCAAGGCCCGCGACGCCTATGACGATGCCCATGACGAGGCCGTGATCGGAGGCTGAACCTTCCGGCCTTCGCCAACTGACTCGCAGTAAGTGTCGTTTTGAGGCCTCATAACGACAACAAATGCGAGTCAGTTGGGTGTGCCGACGGGGACGCGCGCACTGAGGCGTCCGTCCCGCACGGTGGCGACGGAGTCGGTGAGCGGAAGGAACTCGGTGTCGTGCGTGACCATGACGGTCGCCGTCGCGAACTCGTCGGTGACTTGACGCAGTAGCCGCACGATCGATTCACTGCGTTCGTGATCCAAGGCTGCGGTCGGCTCGTCGACAAGCAGCACCCGGGGCTGGCCCATGAGCGCCCTCGCGATGTTTACCCGCTGCCGCTGCCCTCCGGAGAGCTGGTGCGGCCTCTTGCTGAGCGAACTCCCGAGCCCGACGACGTCGAGCAGTTCGGTAGCGCGCTCACGTGCCGCTTTGGCCGGCTTTCCCCGGAAGTGGTCGCCGATGATCAACTGCTCGACGGCGGTCAGCGACGGCAGGAGGTTGGGTTGCTGGAAAATGATGCCCACTTTTTCCCGGCGCAGGGAAGTGAGTTCGGGGTCCTTGAGTCCTGTGGCATCCGTGCCGTCTATGATGACGAGCCCGGAACCCGGCCGAACGAGTGTTGCCGCCACGGCAAGAAGCGAGGACTTCCCGGAGCCCGACGGGCCCACGAGGGAAAAGAACTCGCCGGCGTCCACGCTGAGATCCACGGCGTCCAGGGCCTTGAGGGTGGAGTCTCCGTCCGGGTACTCCAGGGTGACGTTGACGAGGTTCAGTACGGGGTTCATTGATATGCCTTTCATGGAATATTAGATTTCGGCGTTGGCCTAGTTGCCGCCAAGGGCGATGAGCGGATCCACCTTGGTGATGCTGCGTACGGCCATCGCCGCACCGCCAAGCCCGAGGATCACGATTCCGGCAATCGGGACGAGCGTCGTCAGTGGAGTCACGAGGAATGGGGCGGCCTTGGCAGCAAAGAAGCCGCCAACCACGCCAACGCCGCCGCCCAGTCCCGCCCCTGCGAGCAAAACGATTCCCGCTTGGACCAAGGCGTCGCGCACGACGTAGCCGGACGAGGCACCCATGGCTTTGAGCACCGCGATGTCGCGTGTGCGCTGCACAGTCCAGACGGTCAGGAACGCCACGATGACAAGCGCCGAGATGCCATAGAGGAAAGCCTGCATCAGCATGAGGGAGCCGTTTTCACTCTTGTAGGAACCGAGGGCCTGGAACGAGCCACTAGGCGTGGCACTCACCGTGCCGGCTGCTGCGTTGGCGGCGTCGGGGTCCACAGAGGCTCCGGCGTCGTAGGTCACCGCGAGGACCGTCCCAATCGATTCCCCGGCAGGAATATGTGCGAGCTTTTGCCACGTTGCCCGGGAAGTCCAGACAACCCCGGTGTGCGAATACCACTCGTCCTGGGTAACGGCGTAAACCGTCAGGCTGGTACCGCCCACGGTCACGCTGCTCCCGGTACTCAGCGCCAGTTCCTTCGCCAAGGCCTCCCCGACCACCACCTCGCCGTCCCTGACCGCCACTGGCGAGATGCCGCCGTCGGCCCCGAAGACCGCGACGTTGGCAGTGCCGGCGGCATTATTGGAGGAATCGAGGGACTGGAACCGCGTCTGGGTGATACCCACTGCTTCGACAGAAGCAACACCCGGCCGGTTCCGCCAGGCTTCAAGCTGCTTGTTGGAGACTTCCGATTCCGTGTAGGACGCCTTGGCCTCGCCCCCGGCTGGCGCGCCGAAGGCGATTTGCTGCGCTGGAAGGGCTGAGATGGCCGACGTGGACTGGTCACCGAGGCCCGCCGTCAGCCCGGAGAGCATGACGAGGAGGAGTGTGATGAGGGCGACGACGCTTCCCATGAGGGCGAAGCGGCCCTTGGCGAAGCGGATGTCGCGCACTGCGAGAAACATGGAATTCCTTTGGTTCGGAGGCGATTTTCTGGTCCTGATTCAACTTTCCTGGCAGTTGGCGGCTGAAGCATCGGGAAGTGGATGGACCCATCCGATCGCCTTGGTTGACCGCGGGATCAACCGTTTGGTTGATTGGAGCCGAATACGGCGGAACCGGGGCAAAAGTGTCGGAGGGCGAGGCTACGCTGGAGGGCATGCAGGGAGACGATTCGCAGCAAGTCGCCGCGCCGCCTGCGCCGCGGCAGCAACCAGGTGACACGGCGCAGCCCAATGACACGAAGCCCATTGGCTCCGCCGTGATTCTGCGGGTCCTGCGCGTCAGCCTGCACGTCGGTTTTGCGGTGCTCTTGTTGGTGGCGGTCGTCAGGCTTGCAGTCGCGGGCCTTTCGCCTTTCGCCACCGGGGCGGGCCTCGGCCTTTCGCTGCTACTGGCTGCTGTCTACCTCGCAGGGACGGTTCTCGAGAAGAGGCACGCCGGCCATTCCAAGCGTTTCAATCCGAAGCCATACGCGCGCTGGTGGCTCGCCGTCGTTGGATTCCTTTGGCTGCTGCTCATGCTCATCAGTCCGGACTTCGCGTGGATAGCTTTCCCGCTGTTCTTCCTGCAGCTGCATATCCTGCCGCGGCGTTTCGCTCTTCCCGCGATCGCTGCCAGCACCGCGCTCCTGATCGCGGCGATGTGGTTCCATAACAGGGGTGCCGGGGCGGATGCCCTGCAACTTGCCATGGTCCTCGGGCCTGTTTTCGGGGCCGCCTTCGCGGTTGTCACCGGCCTGGCTTATCGGGCGCTCTACGTCGAGGCGGAGAACCAACGCCTTGCCGCCGAGGAATTGCGCCGTACCCGGGCCGAATTGGCACGAAGCCAGCACGACGCCGGTGTGCTGGCAGAGCGCGAAAGGCTCGCCCGCGAAATCCACGACACCCTGGCGCAGGGATTCTCGAGCATCGTCCTGATGGGGCGCTCGGCGGAGAAAGCCCTCGACGCCGGTGACAATGTCGCGGCCCGCGACCGGCTCAGGACCGTCCGTGAGACAGCGGCCAGCAACCTGGCGGAGGCCCGCAACTTTGTCCGCGGACTTGGATCCCCCGAACTGGATGAGTCTGAGCTGGCGGACACCCTGCGGCGCCTCTGCACCAAGACCGAGGCCGAGGCCTCCGCCCGTGGAGCCACGCTGCGCTGCCGCTTCGAGCTCCAGGGCACGCCGGTGCCGCTGCCCAACCCATACCGGACCACCCTGTTGCGCGCGGCTCAGTCTTCCCTGGCGAACGTGTGGGCGCATGCCCAGGCGGGCACCGCCGTCGTGACCCTTTCCTTCCTGGACGCCGAGGTGACCATGGATGTGTTCGACGACGGTGCGGGCTTTGATCCCGAAGCGGCGGCTGCCGCAGCAACCCGCGACGACGGAACCGGCGTCGGGCTCAAAAGCCTGCGCGAGCGGCTCGCTGCCCTCAACGGAACGCTCGACGTCGAGTCGGCTCCCGGGGAGGGGACCGTGGTGGCAATCCGGCTGCCGCTGGGTACCGGCAACGCAGCCCAGGAGGGGGCCTCGTGACCACCATCAGGGTCTTGCTTGTTGACGATCATCCCGTGGTCCGCGCGGGGCTCCGGGCCATGCTTTCCGACTTCGAAGGCGTCCGCGTGGTGGCGGAAGCCGCCGACGGCACCGCCGCATTGGCGGAACTATCGAAGCTCCACACCCTCGGCGAACCCGTCGACGTGGTTCTCATGGACTTGCAGATGGGCTCGGGCATGGACGGCGTCACCGCCACGGGCAAGATCAAAGCCGGGGAAGCCGGGACTCCCGCGCCGCCGGTCCTGATCCTGACCACCTACGACAACGACGCCGACATCCTCGCCGCGGTAGAGGCCGGTGCCAGCGGATACATGCTTAAGGACGCGCCACCTGAGCAAATCCGGCAGGCCGTGGTGTCTGCGGCGGCGGGTCGGACGGCCCTTGCGCCCGAGGTTGCCGCCCGGCTCATGGGGCGGATCCGCAATCCGGTGAACGCCTTGAGTGCCCGTGAAGTGCAACTCGTGGAGCTCCTCGCCACTGGGATGAGCAACCGTGCGATGGCGAGGCAACTCTTCATTTCCGAGGCCACAGTCAAGACCCATTTGGTGCACATTTACGGCAAGCTCGGCGTCGACAACCGGACCGCGGCCATCGCGGCGGCGACGCAGCGCAGGATCATCCGCAGTCAGTAGAATCGGCACGCACTCCGGGTGCCTGGGGAACCCAACTGACTGGCAGTAGGTGTCGTTTTGGGGGCCGAAAACGACACCTACTGCGAGTTACTTGGGGAAAGTGGCTACGCGCTGTTCTTGAACCCCTGAAGCATCACAAAAGCGCAACGTGCTGTGATTTGGATCATTCCTGTCGGTCCAAGAAGGCATAATGGCGCAAATGGGGAAAACTAAAAACATTGTCCTGGGGCTTGCCGCCCTGATGATTGCCGGGTCGCTGACCTCTTGCGATGACGGCCGCTCCGGAGCGGAGGGCGCGGCCAAGCAGCTCGCGTCCTCTTTGGCGGCGCTCGACGTCGGATCGCTCGCCGTTGACGGCAAGGATGCCGCGGCGGCAAACGAGCAGCTCAAAGCGGTGTTCGCTGCCCTTGATCCGGCCAAGCCTTCCGTTGAGAGCGGCGCGGTGACGCTCGACGGCGACAAAGCGTCAGTCCCGCTCAACTTCACGTGGAAGATCGGGACCGCGGAGTGGAAGTACACCTCCCAGGCTGCACTGAAGAAGTCGGGCGACAAATGGGCGGTCCAGTGGAATTCGGCACTCCTGGAGCCGGACCTTAAGGACGGCGAGGTCCTGGACAAGACCGTCAATTCGCCATCCAGGGCCGACATCCTCGGCGCAGGGGACGCGAAATTGGTCAGCTACCGTCCGGTGGTTCACGTGGGGATCGACAAGACAACGATAGGATCGGCCGATCCTGCAGCGTCCGCGGCGAAGCTCGCGCAACTGGTGGGCGTGGACGAAGGCGCGTATGTGAAACAGGTCCAGGCTTCCGGCCCGCAGGCCTTCGTCAGTGCGATCACGCTGCGCGAGGACGGCAGCCGGACGGTCACAGACCAGCAGATCGCCGCGATTCCCGGCGCCCGTGGCATCCGCGATTTTCTGCCTTTGGCACCAACCCGCACCTTCGCCCGCGCCGTCTTGGGTACCGCGTCCGAAGCAAGCGCCGAACAGATCCAAAAGTCCGGGGGCGCCCTCAAGGTGGGAGACACCGTCGGATCCGGTGGCCTGCAGGAGCAATATGACACTCAACTCCGAGGCCAGGACGGGGTCTCCATCAAAGCCCGGCCTCAAGGCATGACAGACGACCAGATCAAGGCAGCAAATCCGGATCCGCGCCGAGTGCTTTTTGCCGTCAATGCGAAGCCCGGCGACCCGTTGAAGACCACCCTGGATCCGCGCTTGCAGCAGCTCGCCGAAGACACCTTGGCCGGTGTTGGGCCGGCCTCGGCAATTGTGGCACTCCGTCCCTCCACCGGCGCCGTCCTCGCAGCGGCCTCCGGTCCCGGCAGCAACGGCTACAACACGGCGATGCTCGGCCAGTACGCGCCGGGGTCCACGTTCAAGATCGTCGATTCCCTCGCCTTGATCCGCAATGGAATGACGCCGGATTCCAAGGTTGAGTGCACGCCCACAATCACGGTGGATGGCCGGACCTTCAAGAACGCCGAAGGCTACCCGGCGTCGTCCTTGGGTTCTGTTGAATTGCGGGACGCCTTTGCGCATTCGTGCAACACGGCCTTCATCAGTTCCCGCGACAAAGTGAGCCAAGCCCAGCTCGAGTCTGCGGCAACCTCGCTGGGTGTGGCAGTCCAGGCCCCGAAGCTGGGGGCTGACGCCTTCCTGGGCTCCGTGCCGGGAAACGCTGATGGCACCGAGCACGCAGCTTCGATGATCGGCCAGGGCAAAGTGCTTCTTTCGCCGCTCGCGGCGGCCATCATGGCCGCATCGGTGGCCCACGGCGCGCCGGTGTCGCCGCAACTCGTCCTGAACCCCGGCGCAGTCCCGTCCGCAGGTGCCACGCCGACGCCGTCAGGCCCGCCGTCGTCGTCGGCGTCCCCCGGTGCCTCGGAGTCCCCCATCGCGGCAGCGTCCGAGAAACCGGTCACCCCGGCTGAGGCAGCCGCGCTGACTGACATGATGAGGGCGGTGGTGACCTCCGGCCACGCCGGTTTCCTCGCGTCAGTGCCGGGGGCGCCCGTTGGCGCGAAGACCGGAACGGCCGAATTCGGAAATGACAACCCGCCCAAGACTCACGCCTGGATCGTTGCAGTGCATGGAGACCTGGCGGTCGCAGTGTTCGTGGAAGACGGCGGCCTCGGCGCGACTACCAGCGGTCCGCTGCTCAAATCGTTCCTGACCGCCGCCGGCTGAGCTCGCGGGCCGCAGACCGCTGGTGTTCGTTCTCTGGATGGACGTATTCTCAGGCTGTTCCGCCGCGCCTTCTGCTGGAAGGTGAAGCCAAAGAGCAACAGCATCAAGGGGAACCCATGTCGACGCCGGAGCAAGGATTTCAGCCCGCTTACCCACCACCGTCCGATCAGCGCCCCGTCAGCATGGGGCAGTTGCAGTGGTACAGGAGGGAAAGATTCTCGGTTGGTAACGTGGCGCGGTATGTGAGCGGGCGTCGCAGCCTCTGGACACGACCGCGAGGCGGGTGCACACTTAATTCAACGCTTGTTGAATTAGTTGCGGAATGAAGTTCAACTCCGGGAGTGGCCATGGACCAGCCTGAAAGCACCACATGCGTCATCGCGGGCGGGGGACCCGCCGGGGTGATGCTCGGACTCCTCCTGGCGCGGGCCGGCGTCGAGGTCACGATCCTTGAAAAGCACGCCGACTTCCTGCGCGACTTCCGCGGCGACACCGTCCATGCCTCCACCATCCGACTGTTGGATGAGCTTGGGCTGGGCGAAGGATTCCGGGCCTTGCCCCAAAGCAAGCTCGGCAATTTCAAACTCCCCACGGGCGGCAAGGAAGTCACCCTGGCCGACTTCGACCGCCTCAAGCCACCCTACGATTACGTAGCCATGGTTCCGCAGTGGGACCTCCTGAACTTCCTGGTGGACGCCGCACAGCAAGAGCCGCAGTTCACGCTCCGGATGAACACCGAGGCCACGGATCTGCTGTACGACGACGGCGGGAAAGTCGCCGGGGTGGCGTACCGCACCCGGGACGCGGCGTCCGGCGTCGAAATCGGAACGGGGGAGCTTCGCGCGACGTTGACGGTGGCATGTGACGGCCGCAGCTCGGTGCTCCGGCAGAAGGCGGGCCTCGTCCCCCGTGAGTTCCCCGTGCCGTTCGACACGTGGTGGTTCAGGCTGTCCCGGCGTGCGGATGAACAGGAACAGTTGGCTTCGATCATGCCCCGCTTCTCCCGCGACGATGTGCTCCTCAGCCTGACCCGCAAGGACTTCTACCAGATCGCCTATATCGCGGAGAAGGGCAAGGATCCGAAATTGCGGGCCGAAGGGGTGGAGAGTTTCCGTGCACGCGTGGCCCGCATCCGCCCGGACCTGGCGGACCGCGTGGACGAAATCAGGTCCATGGACGATCTCCATTTGCTCGACGTGAAGCTCAACCGGATCAAGCCATGGCACAAACCCGGGCTGCTCCTCATCGGAGACGCCGCCCACGCCATGTCGCCCGCAGGCGGTGTGGGGATCAACCTGGCCATCCAGGACGCAGTCGCGGCAGCCCAGCGCCTTGCCCGCCCTTTGCTTCAGGGCACCTTGGGCGAAGCCGACCTCGCCTCGGTGCAGAAGCGGCGATGGTTCCCCACGGTGGTGATCCAGAATGTTCAGCTCCTCATCCAGAAAGCCGTTTTCGGCCCCGCAGTGAAAGGCCAGTTGATGGGCCCGCCCAGTCCGGTCGTCTTTATCGCCCGCCACGTGCCGTGGTTCCGGAAACTTCCAGCCCTCATGATCGCTTTCGGGCCGCGGCCGGAACACGCCCCGGACTTTGCGCGCCGGAAGGCCGCCGCGAACCGGAAATCGCTGTGAACAGAGGGCGGCGGCCCGGACGCGTGAGCAGCCGGGACGCGGTTCTCAGTGCGGCTCGCGAACAGTTCAGCCGTAAAGGATATGACGCCGCGACTGTCCGGGCCATCGCGGCGGAGGCCGGCGTGGATCCGTCCATGATCAACCACCATTTCGGAAGCAAGGAGCAGCTGTTCATGGCTGCTCTTGAGTCCCCCGTGGACCCCAAGGACCACATCACGGCGGTCCTCAGGGGTCCGCGGGAAGGGGTCGGGGAGAGGCTGGTAATGCGTGTCCTGACCGTGTGGGACTCGCCCGCGGGGGCAGCCGGCGTCGCGGTTCTGCGAACGGCGATGCAACATGAGTGGGGTGCCGCGCTGGTCCGCGAGTTCATCCTCAACCGCGCCATCAACCCGCTTCTGGCCGGCCTCGGGGTGTCCGCGGAAGAGGCGTCGTGGCGCGGAAACCTGGTGGCGTCGCAGATTTCCGGACTTATCCTGACCCGCTACCTGATCAAACTGGAGCCGATCGCTTCGACGCCGCACGCCGTCGTCGCCCGAGCGCTGGGGCCGACCATCCAGCGATATCTCACTGGTGCCGTTGGTGCGGACCACCTGGGCGGCTGAGGATCCCCCGCGGTCCGTGGGAAGATTGGCCAGTGGCCCATATTGACGTTTCAGGCATCGACTACTTCCTCTCCGACGGCACCCAACTGCTCAACGGCGTGACCTTCAAGGTCCCGGACGGCAGCAAAACAGCCCTGATCGGGCCCAACGGAACGGGAAAGACCACCCTGTTCAAGATCATCGCCGGCGATCTCACGCCTGACGAAGGAGTGGTGGGACGCTCCGGCACCATGGGCATCATGCGACAGTTCGTCGGGCAGGTCCGCGATGAATCAACCGTGCGTGACCTGCTCGTTTCCGCCGCGCCGCCAGCCCTCGCCGCGGCCGCGAAGGCGGTCGAGGACGCCGAGCTCGCCATGATGGAGCACGACGACGAGCCCACCCAAATGCGGTACGCCCAGGCGATCGTGGACTGGGGAGACGCCGGAGGGTACGACGTCGAGACCGTCTGGGACGAAGTCTGTATGGCCGCACTCGGCATCCCCTTTGACCGCGCGCAGCACCGACCGGCGTCGAGCCTTTCGGGAGGCGAGCAAAAGCGCTTGGTGCTCGAGGCGCTGTTCTCCGGGCCGGATCAGCTCCTGCTCCTCGACGAGCCGGACAACTACCTCGATGTTCCGGGCAAGCGTTGGCTCGAAAGCAAGCTCAATGAATCCAAGAAGACGGTCTTCTTCATCAGCCACGACCGCGAGCTGCTCAACAACGCCGCAGGCCGCATCGTGACGCTGGAACCCGGCATCAACGGCGCCGGGGCCTGGGTGCACGGCGGCGGCTTCGGCACCTACGTGGACGCGCGCATCGACCGCAACGCGCGCTTCGAGGAACTGCGCAAACGCTGGGACGAGGAGCACTTGAAGCTCAAGGAACTCGTCATCATGTACAAAACCAAGGCGGCGTTCCGCTCGGACATGGCCAACAAGTACCAGGCTGCCCAGACGCGGCTCGCCAAGTTCCTGGAGGCCGGACCGCCCGAGGCCTTGCCGCTGGAGCAGAACGTCAACATGCGCCTCAAGGGGGGCCGGACGGCCAAACGAGCGGTGGTGGCTGAAAAGCTTGAACTTACGGGCCTGATGAAGCCGTTCTCCACCGAAATCTGGTTCGGCGACCGCGTGGGCGTGCTGGGTTCCAACGGTTCGGGCAAGAGCCACTTCCTGCGGCTCCTCGCCGCTGGCGGCACCGACCCGGAGCGCGAGCACTTGCCCGTTTCCGACGTCGAGATCGCCGAAGTTCCGCACGAAGGAACCGTCAAACTGGGTGCCAGGATCCGTCCCGGATTCTTCGCCCAGACCCATTCCCGTCCGGATCTCCTGGGTCGGACGCTCCTGGACATCCTGCACCGGGGTGACGAACACCGTTCCGGGCTGGGCCGGGAGGCAGCATCCGGCGCGCTCGACTCCTACGGGCTGGTGGGTTCGGCGGAACAGAAGTATGAGTCGCTCTCCGGAGGGCAGCAAGCGCGTTTCCAGATCCTGCTCCTCCAACTGTCGGGCGCCACGCTCCTGCTCCTCGACGAACCGACGGACAACCTGGACCTGCACTCGGGCGAAGCCTTGGAACGTGCCATCGACGCGTTCGAAGGCACCGTCCTGGCTGTCACCCACGATCGCTGGTTCGCGAAGTCCTTCGACCGCTTCCTCGTCTTCGGATCCGACGGCAAAGTCTACGAGTCCGCGGAGCCCGTCTGGGACGAGTCCCGGGTAGAGCGGGCGCGCTAGCCTCCAGGCGCCCCCGACGCCCGCTCACCTTTGGTGGTTTTTTCGGGAACGCCCGCTCACGTCTTGTGGGTTTTTCGGGAACGCCCGCTCATGTCTGGAATAGGTGAGCGAGCGTCTACCGGAAGTGCCGCATAGGTGAGCGAGCGTCTGAGCCGTTGTCACGCAGGGCGACTTCCACATCCACTCCACGCCCCGTTCTCGCGCCGGTCACGTCCAAACCACCCGCCCATATGATCACGAGTGATGATTAAATGCTCATTCTTGGATAGCATATGAGCATGAGAACTGCTGACCGCCACCGGCTCATTGGCGAGCTGTTGCGTGAGCGCGAAGAGATCACCGTTGACGAGCTCGTTGCCGAATGCGGGGCCTCGGGGGCCACTATTCGGCGCGACCTGGAAATCCTCGCTTCCCACGGCGTCCTGCGCCGCGTGCATGGCGGGGCCCGCAGCCTCGTGGACCGCGGCGACAACCCGGGCTATGGGCAGCGCGAACTCGAGGACCAGGACGCTAAGGAGAGAATCGCCGTCGGCGTCGAACGGCTGCTCCGCGACCGCGATCACGTGTGGCTGGACAGCGGTTCCACGGCAACGGAGATCGCGCGCCGGCTCGCGCAGCGGGCACTGACCATCATGCCGATGTCCCTTCGTGCGGTGGAATTCCTGGCCGCCGACATTCCCTCTGGACGGCGTCCCGGTCTCTTGTTGCCTGGCGGCAGCCTGGTTCCCGGCGAGCAGTCGTTCCGTGGGCCGATGGCAGAGGCCAACATCCGCTCCTTGCGTTTCGACGCCGCGATCGTCACGCCCTGTGCCATCAACCTCAAGGACGGCCTACTGGCGCACGATCTCGAGGACGCCGCGATCAAACGGGCAGGCCTGGAATCGGCCGGCCGGGTGATCGTGGCCTGCACGGGAAGTAAATGGAATGCACAGGCCGTGGCTCTGGTTGCAGCCATGGACGCGGTAGATGTCATTGTGACGGACCGGAAGCCAAGCACTGAAGAACGCACCCTACTTGAAAATCTCTCCGTGGAAGTTGTGACCGTATGACCACCAGCACCCGAACCGCCCCGAACGTCAAAGCCGCAGCAATCGCCACCTTCCTGGTCTTCGGAATGAACGGGCTGGTTTTTGCCAGTTGGGCGGCCCGGATACCCGCCGTCACCCAGACCCTGCACCTGACGTCAGGCCAGATGGGCACCCTGCTGCTGTGCACCGCCGTCGGGTCCCTTGTGGCGCTGCCCTCCGCGGGGTGGGTTGTCGGCAGGATCGGTACGGCCAATACCGTCCGCGCTGCCGGTCTGCTGGCCGCCTCTGCCGGAGCGGCCATCGCGTTCTCCTTGATGGCCGGCTCCGTGGCCGCCACCGCGCTTGCGCTGTTTTTCTTCGGCGTGGGGGTTGGGCTATGGGATGTGTCGCAGAATATCGAAGGGGCCGACGTCGAACATCGCCTCGGGCGCACCATCATGCCGCAGTTCCACGCGGCTTTTAGCGGGGGCGCTTTTGTGGGTGCGTTGATTGGTGCGTGGCTTTCCCAGATCGGCGTCGGACTTCCGGAGCATTTGCTGGTCATTGCCGGCGTCGTGGTTCTTCTCACCTTGACCGCGCCACGCTACTTCATGCCCCACGAAACCACGGGAACGATGCCCGACGACGGCGCGCCCGCCGTGAAGGGCCCCTCGGCCTGGCGGGACTCCCGCACCCTGTTGATCGGCGTCGTGGTCCTCGGGGCGACCCTCACGGAAGGCGCCGGAAACGATTGGATCGCCAAGGCGTCGGTGGATGGCCTGAATGCTTCCGAATCGACGGGCGCTCTTTTGTTTGCGCTCTTTGTGGCCGCGATGACGCTCATGCGTTTCTTTGGCGGCCGCGCGATCGACAGGTTCGGCCGCGTAGCCGTGCTGCGGGTCAGCATGGCCGCCGCTGCAGTGGGCCTGACGCTCTTCGTCTTCGCGGGAAACCTGGTCCTTGCCGGGGCGGGTGCGGCCCTTTGGGGCATCGGCGCAGCCCTGGCCTTTCCGATGGGCATGTCCGCTGCTGCGGATGATCCGAAACGCGCAGCCGCACGCGTGTCGGTGGTCTCGACCATCGGTTATGTCGCGTTTCTCGCCGGTCCGCCGCTCCTCGGTTACCTGGGCGACCACACCGGCATCCACATGGCCCTGCTTGCCATCGGTGCTCCGATCCTGATTGCCCTGTGGTTGGCAGGAGCCGCGAAGCCCCTCGTTAAAAGCAACTGACTCGCAGTTGTTGTCGTTATGAAGCGTCAAAACGACAACAACTGCGAGTCAGTTGGGTGGCTACGCGTCGGTGTTACGGAGCCGAGGTGGCGGGTGCCGAAGGAATGGCGGTCGGCGATGCCCCGTTGGTCGGAGCGCCGCTCTGCCGATTCCGGCCCTGGCCCCCGTTGAAGTTCTGGAACTGGCCGCGGCCGGGACGGGCCTGGCCCGCGTCCATTGCCTTGGTGACGCCGACGCCCGCAAAGAACCCGACGGCAACCAGCAGCACTGCAAGGAGGATCTGCGTCAAGCGACCCATCTTGAAGCGCTTCTTGGGCACGAACGGCTCCGACGGCTGGGGCTGGCCCCAGCCCTGTCCGCTGGGTTCCTGGCCGGGGGCTTGCAGGACCGCGGTCGGCTGTCCGGCGTGCGGCTGCTGGGTGTAGGGCGGCTGGGGTTCCGGCTGGTTGGTGGGGCCGGGCTCCGGTGCTGAGTAGGACATTTAGGGATCTCCTGTTTGGCTGTTTTCTTTAGTTGCTGGGGAGTGGAACTGTGGGCCGGCTATTCGTACCGCAGGGCGTCGATCGGCCGGAGTTTCGCCGCCTTGTTGGCCGGGTAGATTCCGAATACCAAGCCGATCGCCGCGGATACCAGGAACGACAGCCACACGGTCCACCACTGGACTTCGGGTTGTGTTCCCAGCAGGGGGAAGGCGCTGCCGATATAGCCGGCGGCGATTCCGAGCACTCCGCCGATCAGCGAAATGATGAGCGATTCGATCAGGAATTGGCTCACGATGCTGCCCCGCGAAGCTCCGATCGCCTTGCGGATGCCGATTTCGCGGGTACGTTCGGTGACCGTGACGAGCATGATGTTCATGACGCCGATCCCGCCCACCAGGAGCGAAATGCCGGCCACGGCTCCCAAGAGCACGGTCAGCGTCGCCGTCGTGGTGGTGGCGGTCGTGAGGATCTGCGCCTGGTTCCGCACTTGATAGTCACGGTTGGCGGAAGTGACGTTGTGCCTGGCATCGAGGATCATTTGAACCTCGTTCTGGGCCTGGTTCATCACGTCCGCTGACTTCGCCTGGACCGTGATCGAGGCGAGGGACGGCGAGTACCCCGTGAACTTGTCCTGGGCTGCGCTGTAGGGGATCACCACAATGTCATCCGGATCGTTGAGGCCCGAGGACCCCTTTTGAGCCAAGACGCCGGAGACCACGAAGTTCTGGCCATTGAGGGCGATGGTCTGCCCCACGGCCGAGGTCACCGAGCTGCCCACCAGGTCCTGCGCCACGGTGTTGCCGACCACGGCCACCGCGGTGCCGCTGCTGGCGTCACCGTCGCTGAAGTAGGATCCCGCCGCGAGCGTGTCGTTCGAAATGGAAAAGTACGACGGCGTGGTCCCCACGAATGTTGCGACCGCGTGGGTTGCGTCCTGGTAAGTACCCGTGACGTTCTGGGCCGTGACCACCGGTGCCGTTGCGGCGATGTCGGGGGCCATGACCGGATCCGTCAGCGCGGCCATGTCCTGGAGCGTGAGGTTGGTGCCACGGGACCGCGGACCGGTGACGGCTTGTCCGCCTGCGGAGCGGCCGCCGGCCGTCGTCTGGCGGCTCACGGTAAGCACGTTGGTTCCCAGTTTGCCGATCTGGGTCTTGATGGCGTTGGAAGTTCCGGCGCCTACGGCCAGCAGGATGATGACGGATGCGATGCCGATCAAGATGCCCAGGGTGGTGAGGATGGAGCGCATCTTGTTGGCCATCACCCCTGTCAGGGCGAAGCGGACGGATTCGGCGATCATCATGCCGGCACCGCCGTGGCTACCGGGTGGGCGTGGACGTCCCGAAGCCGGTGGTCCTCAATGATGTGCCCGTCCTGGAATCGCACAACACGGTTGGCCCGCGCCGCGACGTCCGTCTCGTGGGTAATCATCACGATGGTCCGGCCGTTGGCGTGCAAGGACTCGAAGAGATCCAGGATTTCGTGCGAGGACTTGGTGTCCAAGGCTCCCGTCGGCTCGTCGGCCAACAGCAACACGGGGTTGGTCACAAGCGCCCGGGCGATGGCAACGCGCTGCTGCTGTCCACCCGAGAGCTGTGAAGGCTTGTGGTCGGCGCGTTCCGCCAAACCCACCGAAGCGAGCACTTCCAAGGCCCGCTCGCGCCGTTCCTTGCGGTGCACTTTTGCGTAAGCGAGCGGCATGGAGACGTTGTCCACGGCCCGCGTGCGCGGTATCAGGTTGAAGTTCTGGAAGACGAAGCCGATTTTCCGGTTGCGGATCTGGGCGAGCTGGAATTCGTCCAAGGTCCCGGTGTCGATCCCGTCCAGGTGATAAGTCCCCTGCGTGGCGCCGTCGAGGCAGCCGATGATGTTCATCATGGTGGACTTTCCGGAGCCCGAGGCGCCGATGATGGCTACGAAGTCGCCCCGGTCAATGGAGATGCTGACGGAATCAAGCGCCCGTACTTCGGCCTCCCCTTTGCCATAGATCTTGCTCACGGAGTCCAGTTGGATGACAGCGTCGTTCACGGCTGATTACCCGCCATTTCCGCGTGTGCCACCGGTGCCGCCGCCCGTAACTCCGGCGCCGCCTGTTCCACCGAATCCACCCGTGCCGCCGAGTCCGCCCGCGCCGGTTCGTCCGGTGGTGCCGGTGGTGTCAAGCGTGGAAGAGATGGCCGGGAGCTCAATCTGATCGCCCGCGTTGAGTCCGGTGAGCACCTGTGTGCGGCCGTTGTCCGTGATCCCGGTGGTGATGGTCACCGCCGTCGTAGTGCCGTTCTTCATGACATTGACGGTCTGCTTGGTGCCGGTGGTGGTGATGGCCAGCGAAGGCACCGCCAAAGCGTTCTTGGCGGTCGCCGTGGTCACGGAGATATTGGCGCTCTGGCCGAGCCGGAGGTCAGCCGGCGGGTTCTTGATGGAGATCGTCACGGGATAGCTGACAACGTTGTTGGTGGTTGTGGCGTTCTGGGCGATTGCCGTGATGGTACCGGTGACCGGTGCCGCGGACGGGTCGGTCTTGAGTGCCGGGAAGGTGAAGGTGGCCGAGTCGCCGGTCTTCATGGCGGCGATGTCCGATTCGGCGAAGTTGGCGATGACCTGCAGGTGCGCCGTGTCGCTGATCGTGATCAGCCCGGAGGACGACGTGCTCGCGGCGCTTGTGGAAGCGCTGCCGGAGGAAGCGGACGCCCCGGAAGAGGAGGATCCGGAAGCGGATGAGCCGGAGCTGCCACTACCGGCGTTGCCTCCGACGACGGCGTTCACGGCGGTGACCGTACCTGACACCGGGGCCGCGAGTGAGCAGGCCGCCAGGTTCTTGGTCGCAGTGTCGACCGCAATCTGGGCAGAAGTCGTGTTGGACGTGGCGCCGCCGCCGCTCTGGGCGGAATTGAGGGCGGTCGCGGCCGAGGCGACCTGCTCTTTGTCCTTGAGCGCCGAGCTGGCTTGCTGGTTGGCTGCCTGGGTCAGTGCTTGGTTGTCCTTCGCCAGCTGGGCCTGCGCAGCGCTGAGGGCGGACTGCGCCGGTTGGCTTTTCGGCTGGGCACTGGCGGTGGCCTGCGCAGAAGCGAGCGTTGCATTGTCATTGTTGACGGCCGTTTGCGCGGCGGCCACGGCACTGGCTTGCTGGCTCGCGTCCAGGTCGGCCGTTTGCTGGGCGTTGGTGAGGCTCTGGCTCGCTGAAGCTACCTGGTTGCTGGCGGAGGCCGCCTGTTGGTTTGCCTGCGCCGCGGCGGAATCCAGCTGGGCCTGGGCAACCGCCAGGGCGTTCTGGGCGTTGGTCGGATCAATGGTGACCAGCACCTGCCCGGCCGTGACCTGCTGGCCTGTCACCGCGGAGACAGTGGCGATGGGCCCGGTGCAGTTCTGCGCGTTGATGACCGTGGTGCTCGCGGGCGAGACGTTTCCGCTTGCGGTAGATACTGCGGTGAGGTCCGCTGCGCTGACCGCGACCGTGCGGGCGGCGGTGTCTGAGGCCGTCTGCGGCGCGCCATTCAGCACGAAGAAGGCACCGGCGGCAAGGCCGACAACGACCACCCCGATGCCGCTGTTGATGAGTTGAGGTTTTGAGAGCATGCCCGAAGACTATGGTCGCTGTCTTGGAGCATGCCGAGTGCTACCTGATGGTTTACCCTATGTGACACCCTGCCCGGCGTGTAGCTTGAGCCATGCCCGCGGGGGGCTGCGAGACGCGTGCACGGCTAAATGACCACCGGTCATCCCCCAGACTATCCGACCCGCCGATAGTCTGGTGGGATGCGAAGCATGCTGCGATGGGGGCCCGGCCGGATAGCGCGATTGGATCGGGCGGCGGTCCGGGTGGTCTCGAGGTGGCCGGAAGGCCCGCATGACGACGTGTGGAAGACCCTCTCGCGGGCCGCAACCAAGGGCAAGCTCTGGTTTGCCGTGGCTGGCGTTTGTGCGGCATTTCCGGGGAAGCCCCGCAACGCAGGGATCCACGGACTCCTGGCCCTTGGCGTTGCGTCGGCGATCACCAATCTCGGTTTCAAGGCGCTTCTTCCGCGGACGCGTCCATTGCCCGAACTCCTTCCGGCATTCCGGTTTGTCAATCCGCAACCCACAAGCTCCTCGATGCCTTCGGGCCATTCGGCGTCCGCGGTTGCGTTCACTCTTGGCGTCGCGCTGGTGAGCCCCCGCCTTGGAGCGGCCTTGGCTCCGGTTGCGGCAGGCGTGGCGTATTCCCGGGTTCATACCGGCGCCCACTGGCCCTCCGACGTGATGCTCGGCTCGGCAATCGGCGCAGGAGCGGCGCTGCTCACGCGAAAGTGGTGGCCTGCCCGGCCCCCGGTTCCGGACACGGACCGTTCACCGGCCGACGCGCCTGCAGTCGGCGACGGCGAGGGGCTCAGCATTGCGGTCAACGCCCTTGGTGGTTCCTACTCGCCGGAGACCGAGGCCCAGCTTCGGGAAATATTCCCAAAATCGCATATAAGACTGATTTCCGACGGCGACGATGTAGTTGCCGAAGTCCGGGCCGCGGCAGGGCGCCCCGGGACGAAGGCCCTGGGCGTGTGGGGCGGTGACGGAACTGTCGGCGCCGCCGCTGCCGCCGCCGTCGAGCACGATCTGCCCTTGCTGGTGCTGCCTGGCGGGACGCTCAACCATTTCGCGCGCGACGTGGACGCCCGATCCCTCGAAGGGGCCCTCAAGGCCGCCAAAACGGGAGCAGCAGCATGGACGGACCTGGGCCATGTGAGCGCGGGCCGCGGCATCGACGGCAAGGACGAAACCGCCGAACTCATCATGCTCAATACCGCGAGCATCGGTGTCTACCCCAACCTGGTGCGACGACGCGAACGGCTGCAGCCCGCCTTGGGGAAGCCCCTGGCGGGACTAGTCGCCGGCTTGCGGACGTTCGGCGCGGCACGGCCCACCACACTCCGGATCAACGGTGTCCCCCACAAGTTGTGGATCCTCTACCTGGGCCGCGGCCGTTATTACCCGCGGGACCTGGCGCCTTTGACCCGTCCGGTGCTCGACGACGGGGTGCTGGACATCCGCATGGTGACGGCCGATGAGCCTTTCGCACGGTTGCGTCTGCTGTGGGCGGTCCTCACCGGAACCGTGGGTACGTCCAAAGTCACCCATCTCAGCGAAGCGGCGGAGCTCAGGATCGAGGCGTCCGGAGAACCGCTCGTGATAGCGGTCGACGGCGAGCCGTTGCCCGGCGTGCGGACCGCCGACTTCACCGTGAAGCGCCGGGCGCTACGGGTGTATTCACCGCTTTACTAATGCTTTCCCAGTGGCGGGATCCCTGGCCGAGGCCGGCGTCATCCATAGGGACTACCCTGAGCGACCCCTGAATCATCCCTGAGACCGGCGAATTCGGCCCTCCCGGTGGCTAGCGTTGTACCTACAGTCACCACATAGCTGCAGCAAGCGGAGGGAACGCTTCCATGATTGAGGCAACAGGCTTGAGGAAGGTCTACGGCGCAAAGACAGCCGTGGACGGAATCAGCTTCACCGTTCAGCCCGGGAAAGTCACGGGCTTCCTTGGCCCGAACGGCGCCGGCAAATCCACCACCATGCGCATGATCATGGGCCTGGACCGCCCGACGTCGGGCGACGTCCTTGTCAACGGGCGGCACTACTCCCAGCACAAAGCGCCGCTCCACGAAGTGGGAGCGCTGCTCGATGCCAAGGCGGTGCACACCAGCCGCAGCGCGTACAACCACCTGCGCGCCATGGCCGCAACCCACGGGATTCCGAACTCACGCGTCGAGGAAGTCATCGAGATGACCGGCCTCACCGCGGTAGCCAAGAAGAAGGCCGGAGGGTTCTCCCTCGGCATGGGCCAGCGGCTTGGCATCGCCAACGCACTCCTCGGTGATCCCCAGACGCTCATCCTCGACGAACCGGTCAACGGACTCGATCCCGAGGGCGTCCAGTGGGTCAGGAACCTCGCACGCTACCTGGCAAGCCAGGGCAAGACCATCTTCATCTCCAGCCACCTCATGTCCGAGATGGCCCAGACCGCGGACCACCTCATTGTGATCGGTCGAGGCAAGATCATCGCCGACACCACGGTGGATGCGCTGATCGAGAGCCAGTCCCGCAAGCGCACTTTGGTCCGTACCTCGGAGACGACGCGCTTGTCCGAGTTGCTGGCCCGCGACGGTGTCCGCGTGGAACAGAACGAACGGGAAACCCTGGAGGTATACGGGGTGGAGCCGCTCCGCATCGCCGAACTCGCCCTCGACAACCGGGTGCTGGTTTACGAGCTCACGCCGCTCACGTCGTCGCTGGAAGAGGCCTATTTCCAGCTGACCAAGGACGAGGTGGAGTACCACTCGCACATCACCGGTGGACCGACGGCACCAGGCGGGCCGCTGGACGCGAACCCCGCCGGAGTCGGCGCCACCCCAGCTGCCACCATGGAAGGGATCCAGTCATGAGCACCACCACCGTCAGCAAGAAACATGCGGTCCCGTCAGCCGGGACCGGTGGCGTCACTTTCCTCAGGGTGTTGAACTCCGAAGCCATCAAGTTCCGGACCCTCATGAGCACGAAACTCCTGTTGGTCCTGACCTTCGTGGCCATTGTCGGCATCGGCCTGCTGTCTGCCTTGGTCCGCTGGAACTTCATCAACCAGATGGTCGAAGTCGGCCGGCAGGGTCACAAGGAAACGGTGCAGCAGGCCGTTGACTCCTTCCCTCCCGGATCGGGGTTCAGCCTGTACAACCTGCCGAACGCCGGACTCAACATCGGCATCCTGGTCATGGGATCGCTGGCCGTACTCTTCATCGCCTCTGAGTACGCCACCGGCATGATCCGGTCGACCATGAACGCGGCTCCGGGCAGGCTCTCCACGTTCGGCGCCAAGGCCGTGGTCCTGGTTGTGGTCTCCTACGTCCTGTCGGTCGTGGCCGGCGTGGTGACCTTCCTGTTGGCGTCACCCATGTTCGCCAACTTCTCCCTTGACCTCGGCTGGAACACGGACGGCGTCCTCTACAGCGTTTTCACCGGCGGCCTGTACGTCTCCGGTGTTGCGCTGATCGGCCTCTCACTCGGAACACTGCTGAAGAACCCGGCCGGCGGAATCACCGTCCTGGTGGGCATCATGTTCGTCCTCCCCTTCGCCGGCCAGTTCCTCAGCCTCGCGCCCGGTGACTTTTGGAAGTATGTCCCGCAGTACCTGCCCAGCGAGGCCGGTGGCCGCTTCCTGTCGATCGGCCACGTAGACGGCACCCTGGATCCGTGGGCGGGCGGCCTCGTGTTCCTCGGCTACGTCATCCTGTTCATGGTTCCTGCCCTCATTGCCCTCAAGAAGCGCGACGTCTGATTCGCACTTCAGGGTCACCCGCTCAAGGCAAGGCCACTAGGCTCAAGCCATGAGTGAAGAGTTGCCAGCACCGGACGCGTCGGCCCACGGAGCCGACGCGTCCTTTGCTGAAATCACGCTGCGCCGCCGTGGCAGGATCCGCCGCTATCTCTTCGAGCACCCGCGGGTCATGGACGCGGTGGTGGTGCTTTGCTATTCGTTGCTGGCACTGGCCACGTTCATCAGCTCCATCGTGGACGGCAAGTGGTTCGCCGCACTGCTCCTCGTTGCCATCGCCGCCATCCTGTTCCTTCGGCGCCGCAATCCGCTCAGTGTCACTGCGGCCGTTGCGGTCCTCGAAGTGGCTGTGACGCTGCTGAATCCATGGGGTTCGAACGTCTCGGCGGGACTATGGTTTGCGCTATATGCCGTGGCCGTGGGGAGGGCGCGGACCTTCGCGTTGATAGTGTTTGGCGCCGCAAGCCTGCCGCTGACCCTCGTGTACCTCTTCATGTGGACCAGCCCGGTTGCCCCTTCCAATGGAGAGGCGATTCCGGAGAACTTCCACCTCATCAGCAACATCGCGGCCGCGGTCAGCATATTGTTGTCCAACCTGATCGCCACCGGCATCGGCATTTCGGTACGGCAGCGGCGTGAGCATGAGAGCGAAATCAGGGCGTGGGCAGCCCGCACGGCCCGCTTGGGGTCGGTCACCGAACGGAACCGGATCGCCCGGGAGATGCACGACGTCGTGGCCCACTCCCTGACGGTCATGATCAGCCTCTCGGACGGCGCCGCCGTCGTGGTCAAGAAGGATCCGGAGCGCGCCGGCGAGGTGCTTGGCGAACTGTCCCGCACCGGCAGGACTGCGCTGGCCGATATGCGCCGCGTCCTCGGCGTGCTGCGGGACGACACTCCCAGGTCGGCGCCGCTGGAGCCCTTGGTTTCCGGGCACGACCTGAGCAAGCTGCTGGATGGATTCCGGACGGCGGGGTTGCCGTTGCACTATTCGCACACGGGACCAGCCCTTCCTGAAGACCCGGCGTTCCAACTCACCGTCTACCGGATCGTGCAGGAATCCCTGACCAACGTGCTCAGGTACGGGCGCTCCTTGAGCCAAGTGGAGGTGCGGATCGTGCGGGAGGGCGACTCGGTCACCATCGACGTGCTCGACGACGGCCGGGGCTCCCGGGATCCGGGAACCGAAGAGGCGGCGCTGGGAACGGGCCAGGGAATCGCGGGGATGCGTGAGCGTGCGGGAATTTATGCTGGATCCGTGGATGCCGGTCCCGGCATTCCCGGCGGGTGGCGTGTCCATGCGGAACTGAAGTGGAATGGCGACAAGGGGAAATCATGAGTGACAACGCTCCCACCAGGGTTCTGCTGGTGGACGACCAACCCCTGCTGCGCATGGGATTTCGGCTCATCCTGGAAGGCGAAGGCGACCTCGAGGTGGTGGGCGAAGCGTCGGACGGCGCCGAGGCTGTGCGGAAGGTGGCGGAACTGGAACCGGACGTGGTGCTCATGGACGTCCGGATGCCTGCCATGGATGGAATCGAAGCCACGCGGCGGATCACGGCTTCGGCCTCCAATGCCCGGATCATCATCCTGACCACTTTCGACCTCGATGAATATGCGTTCTCCGGCCTGCAGGCAGGCGCCTCCGCCTTCCTGCTCAAGGACGTTGCGCCTGCCGAGCTGGTCCAGGGCGTCCGGCTCGTGGCAAGCGGCGATGCCGTGGTGGCTCCGAGGGTCACCCAGCGGCTTCTGGAAACCTACGTCCGCGGAGGCCGCGTGCCCGGCCAGCCCACGGCGCAGCCCCGCGATCCATTGCTCGAAGAATTGACGCCCCGCGAAACCGAGATGCTGGAGGCGATCGCCGGAGGGCTGTCCAACGCGGAAATCGCGCACAAGTTCTTCCTGTCCGAGGCCACGGTCAAGACCCACGTACGGCGGATCCTCACCAAGCTGCACTTACGGGACCGGGTCCAAGTGGTGGTCTACGCGTACGAAACAGGGCTCGTGATCCCGAGCAATCCGGATTACTAGGAGGCGGATACTGCGTGGCCGGCGTCATCCGCGGCCGCGGCTAGACTCGGAGCCATGCCTTCGAACTCCGCTGCAGAACACATCCAGGACCTCGGCGCGTATGTGAGCGCATCGCCGTCGAGCTTTCACGCCGTCCACGAGGCCGCGCGCCGGCTCGATGCGGCCGGTTTCACGGCCCTTGATGAACTTCAGCCATGGGAAGGCGGCGCGGGCAGCTTCTACGTGATCAGGGACGGCGCCCTCATCGCTTGGGTGACACCGGAAGGCGCCACCGCCACCACCGCATTCAACATCCTTGGCGCCCACACGGATTCTCCGTCCTTCAAGCTCAAGCCCAAGCCGACAACGGGCAAATTCGGCTGGCTCCAGGCGGGCGTGGAGGTCTACGGCGGTCCCTTGTTGAACTCCTGGCTGGACCGTGAGCTGCGGCTCGCCGGACGGCTCGTGATGCTGGACGGCACCCAGCACCTCACGGCTACCGGGCCGCTCCTGCGTTTTCCACAGTTGGCCATCCACCTGGACCGGGCCGTCAATGACGGCCTCACGCTGGACAAGCAACAGCACATGAACCCGGTGTTCGGCCTCGGCGATCCCGATAGCGCGGACGTCCTGGCCATCCTGGCGGACTCCGTGGCCGGGGCTTCCGTGGAGCCGGCGCAGATCGGCGGTTATGACATCGTGGTCGCGGACACGCAGGCGCCTGAGCAGTTCGGTGCCAAAGGCGAGCTCTTCGCTTCGGGACGGCTCGACAACCTCTCTTCGACCCACGCCGGGCTCGCGGCCCTCATTGCGCACTCCGCCTCGGGAGCGCCGGCCGATGGCCCCATCGCGGTCCTGGCCGCCTTCGACCACGAAGAAATCGGCTCCGCCTCGCGTTCAGGCGCCTGCGGACCCATCCTCGAAGACATCCTCATCCGGATCTCCGACGGATTGGGCGCCACGGTGAGTGAACGGCGCCAGGCGTTGTCGGCGTCGTTCTGTGTTTCCGCGGATGCCGGCCACGCCGTCCACCCCAACTACCCCGAGCGGCACGATCCCGCCAACCGTCCCATCCTCAACGGCGGACCGCTCCTCAAGATCAACGCCAACCAGCGCTACGCGACGGACGCTACCGGCGCGGCATTCTGGGCGCGGCTGTGCGGCGACGCGGGCGTCCCCTACCAGGAGTTCGTTTCCAACAACGACGTCCCATGCGGCTCGACCATCGGCCCGCTGACGGCTACCCGCCTGGGGATCCGGACGGTCGACGTCGGAGTGCCTCTTCTGTCGATGCACTCGGCACGCGAGCTATGCGGCGTTGAGGACCCGCGCCACCTGGCCACGGTGGCCGAGTTGTTCTTCCGCACGGCAATCTAGCTCAGGATGCGAGGCTCACCACGAGGTTGATGGTGGTGGCGAGGATCCCGACGCCGAAAACGTAGGCGAGCAGGCTGTGCCGCAAGGCTGCAGACCGCATTGCCCTGGTGGTGATCGACGTATCCGAGACTTGGTAGGTCATCCCGAGGCTGAACGCCATGTAGGCGAAATCCGTGTATTGCGGCGGTTCTTTTTGGTTGAATTCGATGCCTTGGGGCGGATCCGACGTGTAGTACACCTCGGCGTAGCGCAGGGTGAAGAGGGTGTGCACCAGGAGCCACGACGCCACCGCACCGCCGAGGGCCAGCAGGGCAAGCATGAATTTGTCGAGACCGTGCGCATCCTTGGCCCCCAGCATTACCAGCACGAAGGCTGCCAGGGAGCCGACGGCGGCACACAGGATGAGAAGATCGGCGGTGGAGCGCCGCGGATCTTCCTCCCTGGCATGGGTTCTCGTCTGATCGGCCTTCATCGGGGTGATGACTGTCCACACGAAAATGTTGTAGACCGCCGCTGCCACTGCCCAACCCGCGGCCGGCGCGTAGATCCACTGACCCCAGATCCCGGTCGCCACCGCAGCTGCGATGCCGGTGAGGAGCATGAGCCCGAATCGCAATTGGGAACGTTTGGCACGGGCAGACTTCGGACGCTGGTTCTTTGCTGCGGCGTTCATAGTCCGATCATGGCACGCCCGACTGCGGGCTCCGGCGTCACGCCACGCAGACTTTTGGCAGCCTGTGTGGAGCCGCGCCCGGGAAATCCGGAAGATCCCGACGTCGGACGGTCCAGAAAGTTGCGCGGCGTGACGGCTTAGCTGCCCGGCCGGCTTAGCTGCCGGGCCGGGGCGCGAACATGATGACGGCGACGCCCAGAAGGCAGATCATGGCGCCGATGATGTCCCAGCGGTCCGGTCGGAATCCATCAAGGAGCATTCCCCAAGCCAATGATCCGGCGATGAACACCCCGCCATATGCTGCGAGGACACGGCCAAAGTGTGCGTCCGGCTGGAACGCCGCCACGAAGCCGTAGATGCCCAGCGCCACAATCCCAAGGCCTGCCCACCACCACGGTTTGGCCTCCCTGATCGATTGCCACACGAGCCAGGCCCCGCCGATCTCGGCGATGGCCGCGAGGACAAAGAGTGCGACGGATTTGAGGACGGTCATGGGTTCAGTCTGCCTGAGCCTGGCGTCGCCGTTCCACGCGGGTTATCCACATACCTCGGTTATCCACATAGGCGATGCGGCTCATTCCACCTTGTCGACACGCCGAATAGGCTTAGACGCGGGAAATGGACTAAGATATTGAAGTCTGTGCTGCGCCCTGCTTCCGCTTCTGGAAGCGGTCACCAGCACTGTTCATCGCAAATGAACCTCCTGTTACGGAAATGCCGTAACCGCTTAGCCCAAAGGAGGTGGGTTCACATATGCGTCCTTACGAATTGATGGTAATCATCGACCCCGAGGTCGAAGAGCGTACCGTAGAGCCGTCGCTTCAGAAGTTCCTCAATGTCATCACCACCGATGGTGGAACCATCGAAAAGGTTGACATCTGGGGCCGCCGTCGCCTCGCTTACGAAATCAAGAAGAAGTCCGAAGGTATCTACGCTGTGGTGAACTTCACCGCCAAGCCGGAAACCGCCAAGGAACTTGACCGCCAGCTGAGTCTCAACGAGACCATCATGCGCACCAAGATCACCCGCCCCGAAGAGCAGAAGGTCGTTGCTGAGTAATCTCAGCTCCAAGCTTTCATTCTTTACCCCGCAGGAACGAACAAGGAGGCAGTAGATGGCAGGCGAAACCACTATTACGGTCATCGGTAATCTCACCAATGACCCCGAACTGCGGTTCACACCGTCAGGCTCGGCGGTAGCGAACTTCACCATCGCTTCTACTCCCCGGACCTTCGACCGCCAGTCCAACGAGTGGAAGGACGGGGAAACCCTGTTCCTCCGCGCTTCGGTCTGGCGCGAAGCAGCCGAAAACGTCGCCGAATCCCTCACCAAGGGCATGCGCGTGATCGTTTCGGGCCGCCTGAAGAGCCGTTCCTACGAAACCAAGGAAGGCGAGAAGCGCACCGTTATCGAGCTCGAAGTCGATGAAATCGGCCCGAGCCTGCGTTACGCCAACGCCAAGGTCAACCGCACCCAGCGCTCCGGCGGTCAGGGTGGCCAGGGCGGCTTCGGCGGCGGCAACAACAGCGGCGGCTTCGGAGGTGGCGGCGCTGGTGCAAACCAGGGCGGCAACTCCGGCGGAACATGGGGCGGCGGCCAATCCGCACCGCAGGAAGACCCCTGGGCTACCCCGGGTGTCAGCAATGCGGGTGGATGGGGCAATGGCCCGGATTCCGAACCTCCCTTCTAAACACTCATAAAAGCTCGACGCCGGAACCCGCCGACGTGCCGCGAGGCACTCGGGTGGCGACCGCCGTCGAGCACCACCATCCCGTGGATCCATTCCACGGGCTCCATAGAAAAGGAGCTCCACGATGGCTAAGGCTGAACTCCGTAAGCCCAAACCAAAGTCCAACCCCTTGAAGGCCGCTGACATAACCGTCATCGACTACAAGGACGTAGCATTGCTGCGCAAGTTCATCTCCGACCGCGGAAAGATCCGCGCCCGTCGCGTCACTGGCGTCACGGTGCAGGAACAGCGCAAAATCGCCCAGGCAATCAAGAACGCCCGCGAAGTTGCTCTGCTGCCTTACTCCGGCGCTGGCCGCGGCTAAGGAAGGGATTAACTAACATGGCAAAGCTCATTCTGACCCACGAAGTAACCGGTCTCGGTGCTGCTGGCGATGTTGTCGAGGTCAAGGACGGTTACGCACGTAACTTCCTGCTGCCCCGCGGCTTCGCTCTGACCTGGACCAAGGGTGGCGAGAAGCAGGTTGAGTCCATCAAGGCTGCCCGCGCTGCTCGTGCCCACGCTTCGGTTGAAGCTGCACAGGCCCAGGCCTCTGCGCTTTCTTCCAAGAAGGTCAAGCTCGTAGTGAAGGCCGGCGAGTCCGGTCGTCTCTTCGGCACCGTCAAGCCGGCTGATGTCGCTGCCGCAGTTGAGGCCTCTGGCCTCGGCTCCATCGACAAGCGCAACGTTGAACTGCCGAACCACATCAAGTCCCTTGGTTCGTACCAGGCCAACGTCCGCCTGCACGAGGATGTTTCCGCTGTCATCGACCTCGAGGTCGTTGCAGGGAAGTAGTCTCTGACATAGCTCGAAGGACCCCCGTCCCCGGTTTCCGGAGGCGGGGGTCCTTTGCTTTGCTCCCGGGTAAGCGGTGGTAGCCTGCAGCGGTGAACCTTGAAACCATGCGCACCAGGCCCTTCTCGCAAGTGGATGTCTTCACGGACGTGCCGTACCTCGGCAATCCGCTTGCCGTCGTCGTCGACGCTGAGGGGCTCAGCGCCGGGCAGATGCAGCACTTTGCCAACTGGACCAATCTGTCCGAGACCACCTTCCTGCTTCCGCCGAGCGACCCCATGGCCGATTACCGCGTCCGGATCTTCACCGGCAGCGAGGAATTTCCTTTCGCGGGACATCCGACGCTCGGCTCGGCGCACGCTTGGCTCGCGGCCGGCGGAGTGCCGAAACAGGACGGGATGCTCGTCCAGGAATGTGGCGCAGGATTGGTCAAGGTAAAGCTCGACGGCGGCCGGCTCGCCTTCGCGGCGCCGCCGCTGACCCGCTCCGGGCCCGTGGGCGAGGCAATCATGGAACAGTTGGCCGCCGGACTCCGCCTGCCCCAAGCGGCGCTCTTGGATGTCTCCTGGCTGGTCAACGGCCCGCAATGGATCGGTGTGCTGCTCGAATCGGCTGAGCAGGTCCTGGGCCTTGAGCCTGACCTTGCGGCGTTGGGGGATCTGAAGGTCGGCGTGATCGGTCCCCATGAAGCGGGTGCCGGCGTCGATTTCGAAGTCCGGACGTTCATTCCCGGAGACGCCATGGTGGAGGACCCGGTCACGGGAAGCTTCAACGCCGGGGCTGCCCAGTGGCTGATCGGCAGCGGCCGGGCACCGGAGCAATACCTCGCCGCGCAGGGGACGGCGCTGGGCCGGGCGGGACGCATCCACGTCAAAGCGGAAGACGGCGACATCTGGGTGGGTGGAAGCTCGGTCATGTGCATCCAGGGGACCGTCCCTCTGTAGCAGGGGAATAAAAGGGGATGGGCCACGGTTTGGGAGTATAGATGCAAACGCATGTACTCTGGTTTGAAGCCATCGAACCGCCCAGCAACAGGAGATCGCCATGGAGACCCGCCGCATAACCGTCCTTTCCGCCGGACTTGGCGTACCGTCGTCGAGCAGGCTTCTTGCAGACCAGCTCGCCGCGTCCGCCAAGCGCCAGCTAGGGGATGCCGGGTACGAGGTGCGGGTGGATGTCATCGAACTCCGGGACCTGGCGGTGGATATCGCCAACAACTTCGTCACCGGCTATGCCGCACCGCGCCTCGCGGAGGTGATCGCCGGCGTCGAGGATTCCGATGGCATCATCGCCGTCACGCCCGTCTTCAGCGCGTCTTACAGCGGGCTGTTCAAGTCCTTCATCGACGTTCTGGACCCGAAGTCCCTGGACGGTAAAGCGGTCCTTCTCGGCGCCACGGGCGGCACCGATCGGCACCAGATGGTGCTCGACTACGCCATGCGGCCGCTCTTCACCTACCTCCGCACCCGGATCACGCAGACGTCGGTTTTCGCAGGACCCCAGGACTGGGGAAACGCCGACGACGGCGCGTCGCCGCTGTCGGTCCGCGTGGACCGGGCGGCGGGCGAGCTGGCCCGGCTCCTGAGCGGCGAACAGCCGCACCGCAAGGCGGACGCGATGGAATCCCTGCCTTTTGAGCAGCTGCTCGCCGGGATCACCGCGGGACGATAGCCGAGCCTGGCCTGCGCGCGCTCCTGGCGCTAGTCGTCCAGCAGCTCGATGAACTCCCGGGCCTGCTTCATGCTGATGTCGGAATGCTTGGTGAGGGCCAAGGCTGCCGCTTCGACGTCGCCGCTCTTGGCCAGGGTACGGATCCGTCCGTAGATCTCGTCGTTGAGCATGTTGCTGCTCACTTCGCGTGTCACGTCGCCCTTGCTGACGATTGCCCGGTAACGGTACGGGAAGTGCTCTGGTTCGTCGTCGTCAGGCATGAGGTCCTGCGGGGCCGGTTCGGGCTTGCGGAAAGGCTGTGGGTGCGCCGCAAGGGCGCCGACGGCGTCCCGTGAGGCGCGCAGGCCTTCTCCGGTGGCGCTGAGGTACAGCTTGATGGCCGCCATGGCCTGACCTTGGGCGATCAGGGAGTACAACTGCCGGTGTTGATCTTCCGTGAGCTTCGCAGCGGCCTCGCGGGCCAGTTCGACAGGGTCCACGGCCGCTTTGTCCGTGGCGGCAATGCCGCGGAGTTCCGCGGAGCGGCGGGAGAGGACGCGGCTGATCAGGAGCACCCCGACGACGACGGCCGCCAGGATCAAGACCGGAACAAGTAGGGATGACATGCGCTAAAGCCGATCTATATAGTTCTTGGCGGTCAACAAGTCCGAGTGGGTTTGCTGGCGCAGGAGCTTGATGGCCTGAATCTTCTGCCCGCTGCGGACCATGCCCTGCAACTGCAGGGCGAACTGTGGGTTCAACTGCCCGTTGGGCAGGATGGGGGTGTTGTAGCCTGCCTGGCCGGCCCCCGGGCCTGCCCCGGCTTGCGCCCTTAGTGCCGCCCGCGACTGGCTGTCCTGCTGGGACTGTTGCTGCGCGTTCTGGCTCGGCCTGGTGGACGCATCGATGCGGGCGCGTGCCGCCGTTGCGGCCTGCACTTGGGCGGCCTGATGGGCTGCCGAGCGGACAGCCAGCTCCCGTTGATAGCGCTCAGCGTCGGACAACCCGGAGTTACGTGGTTTGAATGCCGCCGTCAGGGCCCAAATCACAGCCACAAGGATGACAACAGGCGTTGCGACCAGCAGTACATCCCCCACAGTGAAACCCATACCTAGAGCTTATGTCAGAACGCAGTTATCCACAGCACATTCCTGCTTTGGCATAGCTTCTGAGAGCCGTCTGTCAAATTCCGGAAGGCGTTGTGGGGAGTATCACATTTCTGGCATATTTATGGCCCTCCGGGCCGTTGGGTACGGGGCCGGGCGTGGATTGCGCATATAGGCCTGTGGATGATCCGCTGAAGAAAATACTTTTGTTCCACATGCAACGAAGAACGTTTTCCCAGCTCAGAGGCTATTTGCGGCAAAAAGAATTTCTCTTTCCACAGGGTCATGCACAGACTGTGCACAAGTAGGGGTACGTATTCCACACTTTATCCACAGGCCCGGCTTGGTGCCCCGGAAAAGCAGGGCTAACGTGGCTGAGTACCTGCTTTAGGTACTTGGAAAACCCCTGTTTCTCATGGACGGCGCGTTGGTGCTGTCGGTAAGCAGTGCACCCGCGGACCCGTCTGTGGATAAGTTGTGGAAATCTCGGGAAACCAAAATTGTCGGTGCCTTGAGGGACAGTTTGGACCAGCCGGCATCAACGGCGCGGTCGGAGCAACCCATACCGGGGCATTGGCCTACCGCACCGCCGGAAACAGTTATCTGCCGCGGTACAAATGGAGGACGGCTTTGTCAGTTACGCACTTGGATTCGATCGAGGGCGGCCGGACATCGGACGCCAGCCGCAAACCTCCCCAGGACATTCCCGCTGAACAATCGGTTCTCGGCGGCATGATGCTGTCCAAGGACGCCATCGCCGACGTCGTGGAGATTGTCCGCGGCCATGACTTCTACCGCCCGGCCCACGAAACGATCTACGAGTCCATCATCGATCTCTACGGCCGCGGCGAACCCGCCGACGCCGTCACAGTGTCCGATGAGCTGACCAAACGCGGCGAGATCAACAGGATCGGCGGCCCCGCCTACCTGCACGAGCTCATCCAGACCGTGCCTACGGCGGCCAACGCTGGCTACTACGCAGAAATCGTGGCTGAGCGCGCTGTCCTGCGCAGGCTCGTCAACGCCGGCACCAAGATCGTCCAGATGGGCTACGGCCAGGACGGAGAGGTGGAAGACCTCGTCAACCAGGCCCAGGCCGAGATCTACGCCGTGGCTGAACGCCGTACTGCGGAAGACTACGTGGCGCTCAAGGACGTCATGGAATCCACCGTTGACGAGATCGAGGCATCCGGCCACCGCGGAGAAGGCATGACGGGCGTCCCCACCGGGTTCTACGAACTCGATGAGCTCACGCACGGCCTGCACCCGGGCCAGATGATTGTCATCGCCGCGCGCCCCGCCGTCGGTAAGTCCACGTTCGCGCTTGACTTCGCCCGTTCCGCTGCGATCAAGAACAACCTCGCCACCGTGATGTTCTCCCTGGAAATGGGACGCAACGAAATCGCGATGCGCCTGCTGTCCGCGGAAGCCACCATTGGCCTCCAGGACCTGCGCAAGGGCACCATCAAGGACGAACAGTGGTCCAAGATCGCCACCACCATGGGACGCATGAACGACGCCCCGCTGTTCATCGATGACAGCCCCAATATGTCCCTCATGGAAATCAGGGCCAAGTGCCGCCGCCTGAAGCAACAGCACGACCTCAAGCTGGTGATCCTCGACTACCTCCAGCTCATGAGCTCCGGCAAGAAGGTGGAATCCCGCCAGCAGGAAGTCTCCGAATTCTCGCGTGCCCTCAAGCTGTTGGCCAAGGAGCTCCAGGTTCCGGTCATCGCGCTCTCGCAGCTCAACCGTGGATCCGAACAGCGCCAGGACAAGCGGCCCATGGTCTCGGACCTGCGTGAATCGGGCTCCATCGAGCAGGACGCCGACATGGTCATCCTGCTACACCGCGAAGACGTCTACGACAAAGAGTCTCCCCGTGCCGGCGAGGCCGACATCCTCATCGCCAAGCACCGTAACGGTCCCACCAAGGACATCGTGGTTGCGTTCCAGGGGCATTATTCCCGCTTCGCCAACATGGCGGGCGAGACGGGCGGAGGCGGCGGGTTCTAGGCTGCCTACCCGCCGTTAAGCAAATGATCGGGCATCCGGTTTCCGGGAGCCCGTCCCCGGATCTCCAGCAGTTCGCGGGCGTGGGCGTGAAGGCGGCGATCCTCGTCGGTTTCCGGTTCCCAGGGCGGGATCGGAACGGACGTGCCGGTCTCGTCCCGGGCCACCATGACCGTGAGGCAGTAGGTGGTCAAGTTCATCTCTCGGCTCTTCGGGTTTCCGGAGCGCACGTGCACGGCAATATGCATGCCTTTGTGGCCCGTGTAGACGAGCCTTGCTTCGACTTCCACCACGTCGCCGATCAGCAGTGGGCGGTAGAAACGCACGCCCCCGGAGAAAACGGCCACCGTGTCCTTGCCGCAATAGCGGGAAGCACAGACGTAGGCGGCCTCATCGATCCACTTCATGACGATGCCGCCGTGGACCTTCCCGCCCCAGTTCACGTCGGTGGGGGCTGCCATGAAGCGAAGAACGACGCGCTCGGCCGTGCCGGCGTCGGTATATTCCTGGGCGTTCATGGCTTCGACGATCTTTTCCCGCACGGCGATCCGCGCGAGGGCATTGTTGCGCTGCTCGATTTCCACCGGCGTCGAAGGCTCGAACTGGGGGACCGGGACCGGGCGGCCGTCGGGACCGACCGCAACGAAGATCACCAGGCACTGGCTGCGCATCGTGGCCGGGCCGCCCTTGGGGTCGCCGGAGGACACGATGGTCCGGATGTGCATGGATGAGCGGCCCGTGTAGACGATGGTCGCTTCGACCTCGACCATGTCTCCGCTGTTCACAGGGTCGGCGAAATGGATGTTTCCCACATAGGCCGTGACGCAATATGACTTCGCCCAGCCAACAGCTGCCGCGTACGCGGCCTTGTCCACCCACTCTAGGACCGTGCCGGCGTCGACGGATCCGCTGTGACCGACGTCGGTGGGGGAGGCAAGGAACCGCAGCGTGACGGAGTGGGAGGGGAGCTCGCTCATGACGTGAGTGTATCGACGGCGTGGATGCCGGCGCGCACTGTGACGGGCCGGCGACGCCCAGAAGGACCCGCGACGCGCAAGCCGATCAGTGTCACGCAAACCGGCTGCCGACGCCCGGATTCGGGAGTCGGCAGCCCGTTTCGGCCTCGCCAGCGCGGTTGGGTGTCGCTAGCGCGGCAGCGCATGGGCTGTCAGGCGAGGACCCCCGCCTTGGAGCCCTTCCGGCCGAAGACGGCGGCGTCGACGGAGATCCGTCCCGCGCCGGTCAGGGCCACGGCCGCCGTTGCTGCGGCGAGAGCCAGGACGAGTTCGTACCCGCCTTTGTCGGCAAACAGGCCGGCCGGAGCGTGGACCAGGAACAGGGCGCCGAGCATGTCCACTGCAAGGAGGGCGGCGAAGACGCGAGTCAGCACGCCCGCGATGAGGGCAATCCCTCCGACGAGTTCGATGGTTGCCACGATCGGGGCCACGACGTCGGCGGCGGGTACGCCCATCTTGCCGAAGGCAGCCTGCGTGCCGGCGATGGTGAACTCCGTGAATTTCTGCCAGCCATGCGCAGCGAAGATGAAGCCGACGATGACGCGCAGGATGGTAAGGGCTGTGTTGGTCAGGGTGGACTGGTTCATGTGTTTGCACCGTTTTCGGGTAGCGGTTGGCTGTCGCGAAGCTCCCAAGGCCAAAGCCTGATTTGTTGAAGCTTCAACTCAAGCCTTTCGAACTTTGCTTGAAGTGTCAAACAAGCGCGACGCGGCGCGGCCTCCTCCCCGGTCCTGTCAGACGCTACTGGCCCTTCCGCTTTGCTTCCAGCCAGGGCTTCAGGAGCCGGGTAGTGACGGGCAGGAAAATGTAGACCATCAGCGGCGTCAGGATGCAGATGTTCAACAGAACCTGCAGGACCAGCGGCCAGGCCAGGACGAGGGGGTGCAGAAGGAAATTTGCCAGCAGGCTCAGCGGAAAGAACGGCAGGAAGATGCTGACGGCCTGCTTCCATCGCGGCGGCACCACCGTCTCCGGGACGACGAGGTTCACGTCGCCGGGTTGCGAGAACCATCCTTCGATGCCGGAACGGCGCTCGACCCGCGTGACCTCCATGAGTTCGGTGGCGCTTTCGATCCACCATCGGCGCTCTTCGGATTCCTCCCAGGCCTGCAGGGTTTCAGCATCGGCGAAGCGGTAGAGCATGTGCCATTCATCCGAATCGGCCGCCGTCCGCACCCATCCTGAACCCAGGTAGCCGGGCCATTCGCGGGCAAGTTCCTGACCCGCGTGGGCCCACGCGTTGGCTTGCCGGGTATATCCGGGGGTAATGGTGCGGGCGACGGAAACGGTGATGGGATGCTCGAGCGACACCCCATCAAGCTACATGCTGGCGCCCCGCTAGGCTGGGAAAGTGCCCCAAACAGTGACCCGTCCCACCCCGCCCTCCACGGCCCGCGAGATCCTGCGCCTTGCTGTCCCGGCCTTCGGGGCGCTCATCGCCGAACCCCTCTTCCTCTTGGCCGACTCCGCCATTGTGGGTCACCTTGGAGTGCCTCAACTCGCCGGCGTCGGGCTGGCCTCCACCCTGCTGTACACGGCGGTCGGACTTATGGTCTTTCTGGCATATTCAACGACTCCAGCGGTGGCGCGGGCAATCGGGGACGGAAAACTCGCCAAGGCACTGGCCGCAGGCCGCGACGGCGCTTGGCTGGCCTTGCTGCTGGGTGCAGTTCTGGCGGTGGCGGGCTTCCTCGCGGCTGAGCCGCTGGTGGGGCTGCTTGGAGCCAGTGGTGAGGTGCGGACATACGCGGTGGACTATTTGCGCTGGTCCATGCCGGGACTCGTCGCCATGCTCCTGATCTTCGCCGGCACCGGAGTGCTCCGCGGACTGCAGGACACCCGCACCCCCTTGGTCGTCGCGACAGTGGGCTTCGCCGCGAATATTGGCCTGAACTGGATCCTCGTCTACGGGCTGCACTTGTCAGTGGCTGGGTCGGCCATCGGAACCAGCATCGCGCAATGGGCCATGGCTGCCGTCTATTTGGTGATGGTGGGCCGGAATGCCCGGCGTCACGGCGTTTCGCTGCGCCCTGATTGGCGCGGAATCCGCACGATGACCACCGTGGGTTCATGGCTCATGCTCCGCACACTCAGCCTGCGCCTGGCAATCTTGGCCACGGTCCTGGTGGTCACCTCCCAAGGGTCGGTCAACCTCGCCGCGCACCAGCTCGCCATGACAATCTTCTCCTTCCTTGCCTTCGCCCTGGATGCCTTGGCTATTGCTGCGCAGGCCCTTATCGGCAAGGAACTTGGTGCCTCCCGCCCGGCGAGGGCGCGCGAACTCACCCGCACCATGATCCGCTGGGGTGTGGGCTTCGGCGTCGTGACCGGTGGGCTCCTCGCGGTGGCTGCGCCGTGGGCGGGATTCCTCTTCACCTCCGACGCCGGCGTCCAGTCCGCGCTCACCGCGGCGCTGTGGGTGCTCGCCGTCGGGCAGCCCCTCGCTGGTTACGTCTTCGTTCTGGACGGCGTCCTGATCGGTGCGGGCGATGCCCGCTACTTGGCGATTGCCGGCGTCGTGAACCTCGCGGTCTATCTGCCGCTCTTGGCGACAGTCCACGCGACAAGGCCCGACGGCGCCGCGGGGCTCGTGTGGCTTTGGGTGGCGTTCGCGCTGGGCTACATGGCGGCCCGCGGGGTCACCTTGGGACTGCGGTCACGGTCTGACAAATGGATGGTCCTCGGTTCGCACTAAACTGGACTGGTGACTCTCCCCACCTCTTCAGCGACTTCATCCACGCCCATGGCAACCGGACTCTGGCAGCCCGTACTTCTCCGCGCCGGTGTTGCGCTGGTGTTTGGAGCCGTGACTGTCTTCTGGGGCTCGCCGTCCGTTCACGTTCTGGCCTGGGCTACCGGGCTCTATCTGCTCGCAACCGGGGGCGCGGCATTCCTGGCCGCGAGCATTCCGGCAGCCGGGGCCGTCGTCGTTGGCCTTGCAGGGGTAGGTGCCTTGATGACGCAGTCCGACACGGGCGTTGGCGTTTCAGCGCTCGTAGGGTTGCTGGTGCTCGGGGCGTTCGAACTGGTCAAGGGATTCCGGCGGCGCGGACGCCACGTGCTCGCCCGCGACTGGATCATTTCCGGTGTGGTGGGCATCGGTACAGCCGTGGCCTTGCCGTTCTTCATCAGCTTGGGAGCCCACGCGCTTCTCGGCGTCGCCGGCGGCGGCGCCATCATCTCGGGAGTCTTGTGGGTGCTGTCCGGGTTGAGCCTGCGGCACGATGGGCAAACCCCCTCCGCCGAGGCCGTAAACTAGTAGTCGTACGTTCTACCCTGCGTAGAACTCTCAAGGCGCGTATGGCGCCAGCACCCACATTGGAGGAATGACCTTGGCTGACCAGAAACCAGGAGAGCCGCGCAAGATGCGGACCTCGGTTAAGGGACCGCTGATGTTCTCCGCGTTCTGGGGTGTCTTGGTCTTTTTCGCCGTGCTGATCTTCGCCTCCGGCGGCAGTGCCCGCACTCCCCGCTTTGACCTCGCCTTTACCGGTGGCGGCATCGCCTTCATTGTGAGCCTCGTCCTCGCCGCCATGCTTTCCATGAGCTACAAGGAAAACGCCGAGCACCTCGGCAAGGGCTCGGGCGTCAACCTAAGTTCCAGGAAGCCGGGCCAGAGTCACGGTTCCGCTGCCCCCCATGCGGGCAGCGAAACGGAAACCCCCGACGCCAACTAGGCCGTCTTACTCCCCTCACTCCGTCCCCGATGCCTTTCGGGCCCGGTAGGCGGCCACGTGCGTCCGGTTGGCGCAGTTGCCGGTATCGCAATAGAGCTTGGATCGGTTGCGGCTCAAGTCCAACACGACGGCGTCGCAATCGTCTGCCGCGCACACCCGCAGGCGGTCCATTTCCTTGCTGCGGATGACGTCCACGAGCGCCATGGCGGCTTCGGTGCCCATGCGCTCCGCGAGGGGCGCCTCGGGGGTAGTGGCGTGCAAATGCCAATCCCAATGATCGTGCTTGACCAATTGGGGGAGGGCCCGCGCATCGATGAGGAGCTGGTTGACGGTCTCCACGGCCGCGTCTTCATCGGCCGTCCACAAGGAAGCCAGCTGGCTCCGGAGTCGCTTCACGCTGGCTAATTCGGCCTCGTTTCCTTCCCTGGCGCCAGTGAATTCTTCCGCGTCGAGGAAGGCATGGAGCTCGGCGACACCCGGGAGGGATTCGGTGCCGTTGGCAGCCGTGTTGATCAAATTGACCACACTTCGAAGCGCCACTTCAGTGTCAGGTGCAAAAAGCACTTTGACTCCTTACATCTCTCGGAGGTAGTGTCAGTAGCGTAACCCATTTTACTCCTGACAGGGGGCTGCTGTGTCAGCTGCAACAAACCGGGCTGGTGCTGCGGGCTTCATGGCGTCGGGCCTGGGGCTCGCGCTCTTTTCTTCAGCGGTCTTCGGCTTGTCAGGCTCGTTCGCCAAGTCCCTCCTGGAAACGGGGTGGACCCCCGGTGCGGCAGTTGCTATCCGATTGAGCGGCGCTTCGCTCATCTTGGTGATCCCGGCCGTCGTCGCCCTCCGGGGCCGTTGGCACCAACTCAAGGACAACTGGCTCACTATCCTGTTGTTCGGCGTCATCGGTGTTGCGGGGTGCCAGCTTTTCTACTTCAACGCGGTGTCCAGGCTGTCCGTGGGCGTCGCCCTCCTGCTCGAATACCTCGCGCCAACCATGATCGTCCTGTGGCTGTGGGCCGCGAGCCGACGCCGACCCCGGGCCCTCACGGCCATTGGAACGCTGCTGTCCCTCGGCGGACTCGTCCTGGTGCTTGATCTCACCGGCTCCGTGAAGGTGGACTTCGTCGGCGTCTTGTGGGGCATGGCCGCGGCCGTCTGCCTGGTCATCTATTTCTTCATCACGGCCAAGCAGAACGACACATTGCCGCCCATTGTCCTGGCTTCCGGCGGTCTCATGGCCGGTTCAATCCTCATTTGGATTGCCGGCGCAACCGGTCTGGTGTCCATGAATTTCGCTACCGCGGACACGCAGCTCGGGCCGTGGACCACGCCATGGTGGGTCTCGATCGCCGGCCTTGTCATCCTGTCCACCGTGCTGTCCTACGTCACGGGGATCATGGCAGCCCGGAGCCTCGGTTCCAAAGTGGCATCGTTCGTCTCGCTCACCGAAGTGCTGTTCGCCGTGGTGTGGGCCTGGCTTTTGCTGGCCGAATTGCCGGGAGCCATCCAGCTCGTGGGCGGGGCGCTCATCGTGTGCGGAGTGGTGTTGGTGCGAATCGACGAGCTACGTGCGGACAAGCGCGATGCCGTGGAGTCCGGTACATTCCACGCGGCCCTGGAGCTTGACCACGCGAACGACGTCGAGCCGGTTCCATCCGAGCGGGTCCTCTAAAACCGAGCCTTGAGGGAGGGCCAGGGCCTAGCATGTTGGTATGTGCCGGAATATCCACACCCTCCACAATTTCGAGCCACGAGCCACCTCAGCGGAGGTGGAAGCTGCAGCACTGCAATACGTGCGAAAGATCAGCGGCACGACGAAGCCGTCGAAGGCCAACGAGGAGGCCTTCGCCGAGGCCGTCCATGAGATTGCGCATATCACCCAGCATTTGCTCGATTCCCTCGTGACCCACGCGCCCGCTCGCAACCGCGACGAAGAGGCGGCCAAAGTCAGGGCCCGCGCGGCTGTTCGTTTCGGAACGGCCTGACTTCCCCCAACTGGCTGGGCCAGCTTCCCCCAACTGGCTGGCAGTTGTTGCCGTTTTGACGCCGCATAACGACAACAACTGCGAGCTAGTTGGGTGGGCCGTGAGTTGGGTGGGCAGGGGCTACTTTGCGAACGAGCGCAACCGTAGCGAATTAGCGACCACCAGGACCGAGCTCGCGGCCATGGCCGCACCGGCGATCATCGGGTTGAGCAAGCCAAGGGCAGCCACAGGGATGCCTATGGCGTTGTAAAAGAACGCCCAGAACAGGTTCGTCTTGATGGTGGTGAGCGTCTTCCGGGACAGCTCGATGGCTTGGACCAGCTGCCCGAGGTCGCTGCCCATCACGGTCAGATCCGAAGCCTCGATGGCGACGTCCGTGCCCGACCCCATCGCGATGCCCAGGTCGGCCTGTGCCAGGGCTGCGGCGTCGTTGACCCCGTCCCCCGCCATGGCCACAGTGGACCCCTGGGACTGAAGCTTCCGGACCGCGTCCACTTTGCCCTCCGGCAGGACCCCCGCGAACACGTCTTCCGGGGCGATCCCGACGGCGGTGGCCACTTGGGCGGCGACGGCGGCGTTGTCTCCGGTCAGCAGCAGAGGACGGATCCCGAGTTCTTTGAGCTTCGCTATGGCCGCTGCCGAACCGGGTTTGACGGTGTCCCTGAGGGTCACGATCCCAGCGGGCTTTCCGTCCACAGCCACCCAGATGGCGGTAGCGCCACCGGCTTCCTCAGTTGCCAGCGCCTCGCGCTGTGCGTCGTCAGGGAAAATTCCGTTGAGTTCCAGCCAGCCGGTCCTGCCTGCCACGACCGTTCGTTCGGCGCCCTTTCCGGCTCCGTTCAGCGCGACCATTCCCCGGACTCCGCCGCCCGGGGCGGAACTGAAGTCCTTCACAGCGGGGAGCGGACCGGCGTCGGGCATTGCGGACTTGGCGGCAGCAGCAATGGCGTGGGCGATGGGGTGCTCCGACGCTGCCTCGACGGCGCCGGCAAGAGACAGGACGTCGGCGGGGGAGTGGCCGTTCAAGGCCAAGGTGTGTCCAACGGCCAGCCTGCCGCTCGTGACGGTACCGGTCTTGTCCAACAGAATGGCATCCACCGTGCGTGTATCTTCAAGCACCTGGGGCCCCTTGATCAGGATGCCGAGTTGCGCACCCCGGCCGGTCCCGGTCAGGAGCCCAACCGGCGTCGCGAGCCCAAGCGCGCACGGGCAGGCGATCACGAGCACCGCCACAGCAGCGGTGAACGAGGCATTGAGGTCCCCGCTCAGGACGAGCCAGACTGCGAAAGTAACCACGGCGATGACCAATACGACCGGCACGAAGACGGCGCTGATGCGATCGGCGAGCCGTGCGATCGGAGCCTTGCCCGTCTGCGCCTGGCTGACCAACCGCCCCATCTGGGCGAGCGTCGTGTCGGAACCGACGCGGGTTGCCCGGACCAGCAGACGGCCCGAAGCATTGATGGTGGCGCCCGTGACCTGGCTTCCCGGGCCGACCTCCACGGGCACCGATTCACCGGTGACCAATGAGGCATCCACGGCCGACGAACCGCTCGTCACCAAGCCGTCCGTGGCGATCTTCTCTCCGGGGCGGACCACGAAGATGTCCCCTGCTACGAGTTGCTCGGCCGGGATCTTGTGCTCGACGCCGTCGCGCAGCACCGTTGCGTCCTTGGCTCCCAGGTTCAGCAGCGCCTTGAGGGCATCGCCTGCCTTCGCTTTGGCATTGGCCTCGAGAAAGCGGCCCAGAAGCAGGAACGTGGTGACCACGGCCGCAACTTCGAAGTACAGTCCGCCGCCCATGCCTCCCGTGGACTCCATGCCGGGGTGTTCAGTCATCATGGGGTTCGCGAAGAGCTGCCACGCAGAGTAGAGGTACGCGGCAAGGACACCAATGGAGACGAGCGTGTCCATTGTCGAGGCGAAATGGCGTGCGTTGATGGCGGCGGCGCGGTGGAAGGGCCAAGCCGCCCACGTCACCACGGGAAGGGCCAGCAACGCGGCGACCCAACCCCAGTGCGGGAACTGCAAAGCTGGAATCATCGAGATGGCGAAGACCGGAACCGTCAATATGGCCGCGGCGATCAGCCGGGGACGCAATTTCGACGCTGCGGGTCCGTGGTGCATGTGGTCTTCGTGGGTGCCCGCATCGTGGTCGCCTTGCGCGGCGGCACCGGCGCCATGCTCTGCGTGCTCGCTCGTGCCTCGCTTAGACGCATGCCGCCGCATACCACCGGCACCGTCGCTTTGGTCATGTTCCGTTGCGCCGTCGCCACCCGCACTGCCTGCTGCGCTGGACGGACTTGGGTGCGATTCGCGGATTCTGGCTTTGTAGCCCGTTGCGTTGACGGTGTCCACGATTTGTTGGTCCGTGACGTTGTCCGGGACTGTGACGTGGGCTGATTCGAGGGGGAGATTGACTGAAGCTTCCACGCCGTCGAGCTTGCCCAGCTTCCGCTCCACGCGGGCCACGCAGGATGCGCATGTCATCCCCTCGATGTCGAGCTCGATGATTCGCATCCCCGTTTGGTGGAGGATATCGTGATTGCTCACATTGGCCCCTAGGCCTCGTTGGCGACTACCAGGTAGCCGGCTTCCGCGACAGCTTCGCCGATTTCCGACGGCGATAGTTCCTGGGTGGAGGTGATGGTGACGGTGGAGATTCCGCCGGCATTCAGGTCGATCTCGACATTCTCCACACCCGCCAAGGACTCGATTTCCTCGCTGACGGCTGAAACGCAGTGCCCGCAGGTCATGCCGGAAACGCTGACGTTCGTCTGGATGGTGGCGGTGTGGCCCATGGAGTGCTCCTTGGTCGTGATTTGAATTGTGTGGTGAGTGCTTGAGGGGTTAACGCAGCAGGCGCCCGATGGCATCGGCTGCTTCCTTGACCTTGATGTCGATTTGCTCGGCGCGCACGACGGGATCCGACTCGGAGGCAGCTCCGACAACGCAATGCCCGATGTGTTCCTCCACGAGCCCAAGGCTCACGGCATGCAATGCCTTAGTGACTGCAGCGACTTGGGTGAGGATGTCGATGCAGTATTTGTCCTCTTCCACCATGCGCGCAATGCCGCGCACCTGGCCCTCGATCCGCTTAAGGCGTCGCAGGTATGCGTCCTTGTTGGGAGAGTAGCCGTGCTGGCCATTGTTCAAGTCAACCGGGTTGTTCAGGTCCACCGGATTCACATCGATCGTGCTCATGGTGCAAAGCTATACCCCCTAGGGGTATAAATCAAGTACCCCCTGGGGGTATAGACGGGAACCGACCGCCGCTACCCCCAGCTCGCCCAGTCCTCCGGGCTGAGCGAGGGGCGACCGATCAGATAGCCCTGGGCGGCGGTCATTCCGAGTTCGGTTACCGCGGCCAGCTCTGCCTCGGTTTCGATTCCTTCCGCCACCAAGGCAGCTCCGATTTCGGAGGAAAACCCGACCATCGCAGCGCCCAGGGCCCGCTGTGCCGGATCTGTGTCGATGCCGGCGATGATATCGCGATCGAGCTTAATGAGGTCTGGTTTGAGCTGCAGGATGTGGCGCATCGAAGCGAAGCCGGCACCGGCGTCGTCGACGGCGATTCTCAGGCCCGCGCGCCGCAACGGTGCCAGTGCGTCCGCGAGCGGTCCGTAGTTGCCGACCTCATGGCGTTCCGTGACCTCCAGCACGATGCGCCGGGGAGGGATGGCCGACTCCACAATCGCAGCTGCCAAACGTGGGTCAAGGCATGCGCGCGGCGAGAGATTTGCCGCGACGTACAGTCCTGGCGGGAGCGACGCGCCGGTAGTGAGTGCGGTCCGGAGCGCGAGGATTTCGAGCTCGACGTCCAGGCCGACCGAAGCAGCTTCAATGAACCGCACCTCCGGGGACAACTCCTGGTATCCACTGAACCTTGTCAGGGATTCGACTCCAACGACTTTGCGCGTTTCCAGGCACAGGATCGGCTGGAATGCTGTGATGACTGAACCGTCAGTCAGCAATTCCTGGATGCGGGCGGTGACTTCTGCACGCATGCGTGCTGTCTCTGGATTCAAGACACGGCAGGTGCCCTCGAAACCGCGATCCCGGCCCTCCCTGTCGCGCACTGGCCTTCCGGCAACGTCAACCAAGACGCGGCTGCCGTCCCGGTGCCGGCACACGGTGACTACCCGAGACCACGAGGAGTCACCGCTTTCCCTGGCTTTCCAGTCCAGCCGCGCGTCCGCCAGATCCCCGGGGTCGATGATGCGTGTGATGTTCCTTCCCAGCAGTTCGGAAGGCTCGTATCCCGTGATGTCCTTGCACGCCGGGCTGCAGAATGTAAATCGCCCATCGGGCCCGGTGGCCCACAGCCAGTCCTGGCTCGTATGCAGCACCGTGTCCATCAAACGCGATGTTTGGAACGCTTGGCTGCGCTCCCGCTGCTGCTGCCGCATGAGACGCCACGCCGCCAACACCACCAGCGGCACAATCAACAGCGCTAGAAGGGCTGGGAATCCGGTTGATCCGTCCAGGCTGAGCCACGGTGGAAGCCCGAAAGCCAACGGCAGGCGGATAGACAAGGCGACCGCAGCTTCGATGAATACGACAACCAGAAGCCACCATCCGGTTGAGGCGGATGCCGGCCCGGTTGCTTGGCGTCCCTTGCGGGAAGACGCCCTCTTGAGCCTGGGAACGCGCATGAAGGGCATCACCCAATAGTGCCACCATGCCGCGGAATTCGCCGTAATCGGCAGCGGGTCGATCCAGAGGCGCACAACCCCGACGACGGCGCGTGGCGCCCCCCGACGACGGCTCCCGGGTTATAGGACAAAACGTGTGTATGGGATGGGGTTGCTTCCCAGTGTTGGCGGGCGAATTCCGGGATAGCTAAGCT
>NZ_MTPV01000022.1:0-73390 GCF_002009585.1 Arthrobacter sp. SRS-W-1-2016
TGGGGGAGGCATGGGGTTCCGTCCTGATCTGATCGTTTCATCGCGGCTCTTGCCGGGAAAATAAGCTTGCTTACTTTGTAGTCTACGCGTAAAGTCTACATTGTAGTGAAGTTCGACAGCAGATTAAACGAGGCGGACTTCAACGCACCGCCACCGGCCGTGCGCTCCATTTCCCAAGTCCGTGACTGCGCACCACGCACAGACCGCCCGAACCGCAGAATTCCACAGAACCGGGCGACCACTCCCCTGCTAATACGACATGGCAGCACGCAACCTACCCGCAAAGGGACCCCATGGCTAAGACGGCTGACATCCAGTTCGACCAATTCCTTGAAGAATCCACCATCACCACCTACGACAAGTCGGACTCCGCTCTCGGGCGGGACTGCTTTTACGGCCTGTACACGAGCTGGTGCCTCCTCCAGCAATCCTTGCCGCTGCCGGAAAACGTATTTTGGGCAGCGCTGAAAACCAAAGGCATCCATCCAGCCGGCAACGGGCTGGCCATGACAGGCCCAGCGGCGGCCGACTACATTCTGGCAAGCTACCCGGGCCTGGCCTGAACCGTTGAGCACCATCTCAAGCACTTACATCCCCCGGGACTCCAACCAGCCCCGCGGCACCCAACCCTGGTGCGCGACATGCGACACCGATCTGCACCTCGTCGTGGACTCCATCGCCATCATGGACAACCGCAAAGAAACCCTCGCCGTTGCCGTCACCTGCACCCGATGCGGCGGAGCCCGCGTGCTGTCCACCACCGCAGGCCTCGTTGCCCCAGTCTTGGCCCGCTCCCCCGATAAGGATGACGTCCTTCACCTGGGCGCCGAGTACATCCACTGCGGGGAACCCATGTCCCCGAGCAACCCGGACCTGAGAACGCCGCTAACACCGCTCTCGACCCAACCACTCCCAACGGACCTCCTCGGCGCCTACCTCCGCACCCGGGTCCTTCGGTGCCGGTGCGGCTTCCAAATGGAAAAACCGCACTAACAGCTCATTAGTAAGTATGCTTACCAATGAGGCCCCTGGCCGCCGGCCAGGGCACTCACACAAACAAGGAGACTCACATGTTGCTTTGGATAGCCATCATCATCGCCATTCTCTGGCTTCTCGGTTTTATCGGCGGCATCGGCGGTGGACTCATTCACATCCTTCTGGTTGTCGCCGTGATCGTCCTGATTTTCCACTTCATCAGCGGCAGGTCACGCGTTTAGCGGCGCACCCCCCGCCAACCGAGGCGAGTCGTAATACGCGAACTCCACAGTCCTCCGGCATGTTTACCGGAGGACTGTGAAAGCTTGACCAAATTTCTGACTGAGGCCGGGTTCGCTCCCGCGACCGCTACCGCTTTCCAGTCCGCGCCCCCGAGCTCAAACGCCAAGGTAACCGGAATCTTTCTTCAATTCCCCATTCGGGGCTCCGTCTTCCTGCGGTCCAGGAAAGTAAGGGTTACCGCATGAAACAACATGCCGACGGCGATGCCCCCCTCGGGGGCCGATACCGCCTGATCGAGCGCATCGGGTCCGGAGCGATGGCCATCGTATATCGGGCCACCGATATCTTTCTTGGGCGCGACGTAGCAGTCAAAATCATCAAGAAACCAGCCCGCAACGGCGTGGCGGCGGCCATCGATGACGACGAAGTGAAGGTCCTTGTCCGCATGAACCACCACGGACTGGTCACTCTCCTTGATGCAGGCGTTGATAGCAACGGGCCCGGTGAGCCACGTGTTTATCTGGTGATGGAGCTCATCGAGGGCCCTGACTTGAAGCAGCATCTGGCCCGGGGCGTACTTGGGCCGCGCCACACGGCACAGATCGGACACGATGTGGCTGACGCTCTGGCCTATATCCATGGCAACGGTGTGGTGCACCGGGACGTCAAACCGGGCAACATCATGATCTTTGACTACCACCAGGACGCTGCGCGGATACGCGCGAAGCTCACCGATTTCGGCATAGCCCTAATGTCCGAATCGCCGAGGGACACGGACGGCGGAGTCCTAGGGACCGCGGCCTACCTCAGCCCCGAACAAGCCCGGGCCGAGCCCGTTACTTCCGCCAGCGATGTCTACTCCCTAGGGCTCGTCCTGCTTGAGAGCCTTACCGGACAGGTCGCCTTTCCCGGCGATCCGATCCAGAGCGCCGTTGCCCGGCTGATCCGGGATCCACACATCCCTGAAGACATGGATCAGGACTGGAAGACACTCCTGACCGCCATGACCGCCGCCGATCCGCTGGAACGACCCACAGCACGCGAAGCATCCAAGGCACTGTTCGATCAGGTCTCCGCAGGCCGGGCCAGGCACAAAGTGGCCCCCTCCATCATTCCCGACGACGAAATCGCACGTATGGCCGCCGTGCACCAATACCGGATATTGGACACCCCGCCCGACGGCGCCTTCGACAGAATCACCGCCCTGGCAGCCCGGCTATTCAACGTACCGATAGCAATCGTCAGCATCGTCGACCATGACCGTATCTGGTTCAAGTCCCACCATGGCATCACGGCCGAGGAAATTCCCAGGGACCCGGGCCTGTGCGCTTCAGCCATCCTGCAGGGCGACGTCTGGGTCGTGGAGAACGCTCCCGAAGACCCCCGGACACTCACGAATCCCCTTGTCGCCGGGGACTTCGGCCTCGGATTCTACGCCGGGGCTCCACTGAAGACTCGGGAGGGATACAACCTCGGAACCATGTGCATACTCGACACGGTCCCGCGAACAATGTCCGCGACTGACATGGCGACCCTGCAGGACCTGGCGGGGCTTGTTATCAGCGAGTTGGAACTTCGGCTCGAGAGCCGCGAACTGGCACAGTCATCCGCTGATTCATAGTTCGTCTTTGGCGCCGGCCGGTGCGGGCGCGTCCTACGCCTCGAAGTGCGTTTCGATGCTGTTCCCGGACAGCTGCTCGATCAGTTCGGTGGCTACGTCCCGAAGTTTGCGGTTGCGGTTGCTGGAGACCTTGGTAAGGATCGCCATCGCCTCCGACTGCGAGCATCTGTTTTGCGCCATGATGACACCGCAGGCCACGTCGATGGCGGTCCTGCTTTGCATGGCTGATTCCAGGTTCTGTGCCCGGTGATGGGCGGAGTCGATGCGCACGGAAAGGTGGAGTATGTTGCGTGCAGCGGCGGCGAAGCCCACGGCCTTGTCGAAGACCTCCGGGGTGAATGCGCCCGGCTTGGAGGCGAAAAAGTTCAGCGCAGCGCTGGCCTCCTCACTGATTTCCATGGGAATCCCCAACGAGCTGTGAACACCTATCTCGGCGAATTTCTTGGTGAGCGCCGGCCAGCGCAGATCTGTCGAACCGTCCTCGATGATCACCGGCGACATCTCCCGGAGTGCCGCGATGCAGGGGCCGTCACCGATAGCCTGCTCAAACCGGTCAATCTCGACGGCGCGTGAGCTGCTGCCCGCAGCGGTAAGGGGCCGGCGCCTGACTTTGACGGTGATGGCGCATTCGATCTCATCGTCGGAGGCTTCAGAAATCGAGGCTGCAGCGAGCTTGGTGAGTCCGGTGAGGAATTCAGAGACATTCTCTGAGCCCGCCAGAACAGATTGAAGGTCCAGAATGCCTTGAAGAAGGCCTGCGGCTTCGTTTTCCGGTGAACTCGACATCCCCCTATCCTACTTTCCTTGTTTCACAAGGGGCGCGGTGCCGCGACCCTGGCAGCCCGCATCCCGCCGTCGTATGCTGCATGCAGTCCTAGGCTTTCGATCCCCTACCCCGGAGCAGACTCATGCAGATGCCCAAACCGTCCGACGCCGACAAAGACCGCTTCCGCGCGGTGGTGCCGGAAAACCCTGACGTCGTCGTCAAGCCGATGTTCGGCAACCTCGGCGCCTTCGTGAACGGCAATATGTTCGCCGGCCTGTTCGGCCCGATGATCGGCGTCAAGCTTTCCGACGACGACCGCGAGGTTCTGGAGGCCAGCCACCAAACGCTTCCCTTCGGCCCGGAAGGCCGCGCCATGGGCGGCTACGTCGGCCTCCCCGAAGCCTTTGCCGGCGACGACGAACACACGGCCGAGTGGGTCGAAAAGGCGTTCGCCTACGTTGCGACCCTCCCGCCGAAAGCCGCGAAACCGCGTTCGGCGAAGAAGTAACTGCCCCACCACCGGCCTGGCACCAAACTCAGGGAAGTCCTCCTTGGCGGCGTCCGCGGGAAAGCTTGAGTGGCCCGGGATGCTCGGTAGCCGGGCTACCGTTGAGCGGTTGATGTCCCGATTCCCGTCGCCGCTCGAGTTCGCCGGTCACGAGGTCCAGCAGCGCCTGGGCTGGTTCGGAGAGCCGCCGAGTTGCGGACGGATGGGCTACTTCATCACAGTGAAGAAGCACCAGGCGGATGCGTTCCAATTCGCGGGAAGGCACGGATGGCCAACGCCGAAACAGTTGCTGAACCGCGCTTTGCCTGGGGAGGTAGCCCCGCCAAGGTTCGCTCGAGGTCTCCTGCGACCAAACTGCTCCCCGCCGCGCAGCGCGAACATCGAGGTGGCCGGCCCTTTGACCATGAAGATGGGGGTGACTGGGTTGAATGGCTGCCATGAGTGACCTCCTCGCCTTGTATCGAGAAAGCCGGCTGCTTGACTTATTCCAGCATATAAAAAGTGACTTACGTCATGTCAACGAATTTGACTTTATTTCGGCCGGCAGCAGGCCTGGCGAACGAGGGCACCTGGGGCTTCGTGTCCAAAGGTCGCACGAGGGCGTAGTGTCGAATTAGGAGATTTCGGGATGTCACCCGTGCGGATGCCCTCCAATATGACTTGGGCCAGGGTCCGTGCCTGACAGCCTGGGCCATGGAGGAAACGGTGATTGTCCGGGACGTCGCAACGGATCCGCCCCGGCTGCAACGCTCCTTGCGAATATCCAGGCCAGCGAAGCACCACACCGCATCAGTGAAGCCTTGGCAGAGTCCCTCCATAGCCGCGACCTCGTCAACCGGGCCTGCGGCATATTGATGCAGCGCCACTCTTTGACCGTTAACATGGCCCTTGCTGAACTGATGCGCCGGGCCCGGCGGAAGAACAGCACGCTGGGCCAGATCAGTGCCGATCTCGTCGCCGGGATTCCGGCGGCCTTGGAATAAGGCCGGCCCCATGGGCTTCGATCCGCACGAACCACAACAGCATCGCATGTTGGCCGCTGCCCTGGAGTCAGCCCGCGTCAGCGTCGGCGAACGCTGGCTCAAGTACTTCAGCCTGGGCGGCGAAGTTGGCGAATACGAGGTGGAAGCCTATCTCGAAGGCCTCCTTTCCCTGCCCGTCCTCCAGCGCGACCTCCTGGCCATGGCCGCCAACGAACTCATCGACAAATTTCCCCAGGGCCACGCGCCCTACTCCGACGAGCTCGGTAGCCCGGATGGCGAGTCCCCCAGGAAGGAACCCGGATCCGGATCGCAGCAGCGGCCGGAGTCTGAGGAGTAGGCGGCGCGCTGCGTCGCTGGGCATTCTGGATGCCCAAGTCGAGATGCACGACGCCGACCGGCACCTGGGCGGTGGCGTTCGCCTCCTGCGTGGTTCAGTCGCGGAGCACGACCACACGCTTTCCCAGCCCAAACACGTAGACACATGTAGGCCCAAACACGTAGACGCGGGCTCTTCCACACTGAATTTTGCGATTTTCACACGGAGATTCGCCCAAAACGCACGGAGATTGGACCAATTCCACACGGAGACGGGTTTCCGAAGGTCTATCTTTCTCTCAGGATGGGACCGTCAGTAGCTCAACGACTGACCAACTTTCCTAACCAAGCTATGTCAGCCTAACTCTTGGGGGGATTATGAATTGGCATCAAATTAGCTGCGTTCTGCGAAGAAAGACAAAAGCTGGTCGAGCAGTCGCAGCAGGTATTATCGCACTTGGGTTGTGCGTCGCCCAGCCCACCTCGGCATTTGCAGCGCCACCCACGCTGGAAGATGCTAACCAGATCCTGGCCAAGACATCGACGAGAATGCAGGTCACGTCGAACTTGGTTGACCCTACAAATGACGGCGTTGTTGCACCTGGGCAACAAACCGATGCTGGTCAAAAGGCTCACGTTCCCAGCAAAGTCGAACTCTCAGCTTCGGGCACGGCCGAGGTTCTCGTTTCGTCAGAGAATGACCAGAAGAAGCCGGACAGGAAGATCACTGCCTCGTTTGCTCATGGGAAAGCCAAAGTTTCCGGGGACACTGCGGTGTATTCAACTTCTGGTGTCGACAGAAAGTTGTATGTGCGTTCCACGCCCAAGTGGTGCCGATGTTTTTGTTGCCCTCGGCAGTCCCAGGGCCGATCGGACGGCGGCCTTTGACTACGACCTTCCGCCCGGGTTCACTGTCTCGGACGGAATCCCTGGTTTCAAGAACTTCTACTCGGCTCAAGGCAACTATTTGGGTTCGGTGAAGCTGGGCAGCGCCAAGGACTCTGCCGGCAACGCAGTCCCCACAACATTGGAAATTAGCGCTGCCACCATTACGCAGAAGGTACAGCCCATCAGTGCGACTGCGTATCCGCTCGTGATGGCGGCCCCTTCGTGGACCTACAACTTCGAGTTCCCACTGGGCTACGGAAATCACGTGGAGCCATTCAATCTCCTTCGAACGTGCTTCAACTGCTACTTCCCGATCAACGGGGCAACGTCAACGTACCCTTACGTAGGGCAGGTCTTGGATCTGAAAATCCTCGTTGCTGGGGCGATTCAGGTTCCGGCGCCAGTGCAAATTGGTTATGCCGGAAGCTTCTATTTCCAATTCACGGCACTGGCAGGACACTTCGACGGCGAAGGATCGGTCATCAATTTCGCCTCAATACCGAAACCAAACGGCGAGAGGGCCTTGAACGTCAACGCGGCCATCGTCATTGACCGCGGAGTACTGAACGCCGGGAACCAGTACGCCGCACATGGGCAGTGGTACCAATTTGCAAGCAACATGTGCATGGGGCTTTGGAGGACGAATGCTTCAGCCTGCAACTGGCCTGCGCTCTACCCACCCTACTAACTAAGGAACTGTCGTTGGGGAGTCTAGCGAGACTCTCCAACGACAGTTTTCGTCCGCGGCCACGCCAGTCCACCAATAACGGCTGCTGCACCCGCCGAAACAAGATTCGTCCACCACGGCCACTTTGAATCGGATGTCGAAGCCAAGGCCATGAGGATCAGCAACGTCGAAGCCCAGGTAATTACGGCGGCCGTAGCTTTTTCAAGATCACGTTGAATTCCGATCAGGCGACACGCCCAAAAGGTCAATACGGCAATGATGCAACCAAACACGGCACCTATCATCGCGCCGCCGAGGCCCGCGAGTATCGACAGGCCCAGGCCGCTGGATCCTCCCAAGAGAAGAACCATCAGCACATACGCGCATCCGAACCCAGCCCCGAACAATAATCCCCTGCTTACTGATCTGTTCAACGTTCCTCCGTCTCTAGCGAGTTCAGAATGCCGCAAATTCTCAATGTCTATTGCGTCCACAATAATTCGTTTCAGGGAGCCGGTGCCAGCGGTGGGACCGTGATCATATTCGGGTCGAAGTCATCGTTGCCATCGTTTCATTCGTCGGCAATCAGGCCACATGGGCGCGATCTCTGGCGGCGTCGGGGGCGAGCCTTGCGACGTGGTTTGTCTACGGCAAGCAGGCAAATTGACCACCAGGAACGACCATTTGGTCCGAAGCCTGTCCCGCTCGTTGTCGGAACAGGTGGTTCCATGCCTCATCAAATGCTCGCGGGATCAATAACTGCAACTTCTGAAGAAAGCGGTACACATGAATCTGTCGGTCGTGTTGAGCCCAACTGATCCGGTTAACCCAGACGTCAGCGACACCTTGGCTACTCCTGTTCTTGGCATCGCCTACTTCGTTTTGGTAGTCGTCGCGCTTGCATCGCTTATGGCATCAAGGTGGATTCCCGCCCCAGTCAAAGTAGCGATTGCCGTCGCGATCTTGGTGGTGCCGTTTGCAGGCTCAGTTGTCTGGATTATCTACTCACAAGTACGGCAACGAGGGCTCGGAAGACAGTCCAGAAGATCGTAGAGAGGCCGAACTGAGTAAGAGGCGGAACTGGAGAAGGCATGGTGATATCGGAGGCCCAGCTGGCAGTACGTTCCAAAGGCTTGATCTGGGGAATTGTCGGCGCTTCAGTCATTGTCTTGGTCGTGTCAGCCCTGGTCTCGGGCATCCTATTGCCCGGGCTCCTCGTGGCAGCCGGCATCGTCGCCTTCACCTGGGTGATTGTTCAGATGACTGTCTCCATCGCCATAGCTGAGGAGAAAATCGTCCTGGGCCGCGCGCCGTTCTATTCAATCGAAGTGTCGAACCCGGACGTTTTGGCCGTAACGATGGCCGAGAATACATCCCTGTCTGACGGATATGGTTTCCGGGTCATGGGCAAGGGCAAGGGCAAGGGCAAGGGCAAGGGCACCCGAGGATTGTTGGCGGGAGGGCCTGCGGTCGCTTTGGAAACGAAGACCCGCCGATGGATCGTCTCAACCGCCCATTCCGAAGAGGTTGTCTCAACAATCCAGGATCAAAGTGCAGGGAACCCGTGGCACGAGGAGCCGTGAAATGATCACTGCAGAACAAGCCCGCCGTGTAATGCTTCATGGTTGGAGCGGCTTGCTGACTCTCGCAATAGCACTCTCGGGCGTGGCCATGATTTTCATTAGCCCGGTTCGCGAGTTGCTTGGACCGCTGTGGACCGGATACCCGGCGATAGCGTTTGGGTACATCTTCCTTGGTGTCCCGGCGATTCACCGTTACCGGTTAAGAAAAGCCGGTGAAGGCCGCACTCTTTAGGGCCATCGGTAGCGCAGCTCCAGACTCATTGGCTGGCTATTCCCAACCCCATGCTGGCCAGGAGGATCGCGCCGATCTCGGTCGAATTCGTGGCATCGCCCAGGAACAGGGAAAGCCGATCGTGATGGTGAGCATTAAGACGAGTTGGCGAACCGCCGGTCCGATCTCAACGCTTCCCTTCGGCCCGGAAGTCCATTCCATGGGCGGCCACCTCGGTCCACCCGAAGCGTTGAGCGCAGAAAGCCGCGAAGCTGGGTACGTCGAAAAGTGATCGGCGTCCTCACACTATCTTTCGTTTGAGACCCTGTCGTCAGCGCGAAGAAGGAAGAACGCCAGTAGCAGACCTGCGAGGCACCACGCGGCCGCGAATCCATAGCCGAGCATGATTTCCAAGCCTTCGGCCCTGAGTCAAGCCACTTGATAAGTAAGCGGGTTGGCTGCCGATAGCCATTTGATGTACCGAGGTGCCGAGTCCAGAGGATAGAACAGCGGAGCCGCCAAGACCACCGGAAGTGATGTAAGCGTAATGACCAAATCACGTTTGGAGTACGACTGAATCCTGGCGCCAGCTGCGGCCCCGAATCCCACCCAATCCACAACAATCACAACGCCTAGCGCAATGAGTTGGAACAGTTTGTCCGCTTGCATGACGTCGGCTCCGAAAAGGACACTCGCAACTCCGGCAAGAGTTAGGACTTGGACCAGGTCGCCCAGGGCCGATCTGGGCGACCGGCGCGGGATCCTTGCCGGCCAGGGCGGCACCAGTCAGGACGCTTTTGGTACTTAGGAGTCGGACGTCGGCGGGGAGGATGGCGGCGTCCCGCGACCGCCAGACACATCCGGCGCTGTCCACGTGACCGATCAGCTCGCCGGGACGCTTAGCGTATTGGCAACGCGGAGCTGCCCGCGTTCGATCAGCCAAGTGATGGATTCCAGCACAGCTTGTTCGGGCTCGTAGCGGGGAGCGTAGCCCAACAGGGACGTGGCCTTCTCGATCGTGAAGCAGTGGCTGCGGTAGAGGTGGCCCCAGCTCGACTCTGCGTACTCCGGTGTGGTCGATTCGCGGAAGTGTTCCCACGTGACCGTCTCCAACGTTGCGGACTGGCCGAACCAAGCGGCGGCCATGTCGGCGTATCCGCGGACGGTCAGCGCAGTGGGGGCGACGATGTTGAAATCCTCGCCGGCTGCCGCTTCGCGGTTCTGGATCGCTTTCTCGAACGCCTGCGCGACGTCGTCCGCGTGGACGTGGTGCATCAATTCGGCGCCGCTTCCGGGGATTTGCAGCGGCTCGCCGGCGGAGAGGGCGTACCAAACGGCGGGGTCAAAGTTCCCGAGCGGACCGATCGGGTGCCAACCGGGCCCGACGATATGGCCAGGGTGCACGGACGTGGTGACCAGGCCGCCGTCGTCCGTCTCCTCTTTCAGCATCCGCGCGATCCGGTCCTTCTGGATTCCGTACTCCCCGAACGGGGCGGCCGCCGATGCGGAACCCTCGGCGATCGGCAGCTTGAGGCTCTGGCCATACCGCCACACCGAGCCGCAGTGCAGCAGGTGCCCGGCCTCCCCGCGGAGCCGGTTGACGAGCAAGCTCGCCGATTCGAACGTGAAACAGACCAGATCGACGACGACGTCGGCCTGCAGTGCCGCGACCCTGTCACCGAACGTGCCGTCCCGGTCCTCTTGCTGCCGGTCGGCGACGACCTGGCGCACCTGCTCCCACTCCGGCGCCTCGCCATAGCTTTTGTGGGTGCCACGGCTGATGTTGATGACTTCATGACCGGCGCGCACCAGCCGGGGGACGAGGAAGGATCCGATGTCACCGCTGCCGCCGATGACGATGACCTTCATTGCTCTCCAGTGCTTCGTGATGATTTAGCCGTGAGTGTTTGGTTCTGGGCGGGGGTTTGGTTCCGGTTGGGGCGACCGGACGACGGCGGCGCTAGCCGTTGGGCGGCGACCTGGTCGTTGGTGGCGGCCCAGCTGGCGAGGAGTGCGAACTTCTCTGCGGATTCGCCACACTCCTCGACGCTATAGATCCCGATCCACAACCCCTTCTCCCCCGGCATCTCAAACACATCGTAGGTAACGTCAACGACCCCCACCACCGGATGCTTGAACAGCTTCCTGCCGGTGCGGTGCTCGTGCACGTCTCGCTCAGCCCAGTTCGAACGGAACTCCGGGCTGCGGGTGGAGAGCTCCCCGATCAGGGCGGTCAGCTCGGCGTTCAGCGGATCGCGTCCTGCTTCCATGCGGAGCATTGCTGCTGTCATCCGCCTGGCCAGCGGCCAGTCCACGTAATAGTCCTTCGCCCGGGGGTCCAGGAAGATGAACCTGGCGAGGTTGGGACTGTCGGATTCGAACTGCGGCGAGTACAGCGCCCGCCCCATGAGGTTCGAGGCGACGAGGTCATGTTGGCGGTTCCACACCACGGCCGGAACACTCATGCTGTCCAAAATCCGTTGCACCGATTCGCGCACTACCGGCTTCTTCTGCGCGGTCCTGGCGGCGGCGGGCGCCGTGGCGGTGCGGGCGAGTCCGAATAGATATTCCCGTTCGAGCTCGTTGAGCTGCAAGGCATTGGCGAGGGCATTCAGTACATGCTCTGACACCCCGCGGAGGTTCCCCCGTTCGAGGCGGGTGTAGTAATCGAGGCTAACCCCTGCAAGCATGGCCACCTCTGAGCGTCGGAGGCCGGGTACGCGGCGCTGCCCGCCGAAGTCCTGCAGATCGGTCTGGGATGGGGTGATGTTGGCGCGGCGGGACATCAGAAACGCCCGCACTTCATCTTTCGAACTCATACCTCCCACGGTAGGGCTTGGACCTCCAACAGTGGGAGGCCCTGCCGGGGCCCCTTTTGGAGCCGGGTGAGGGGTTCTAAGGGGGCCTCTCAGTGTCCGCTTCGACTCCGATACCGTGAATTCGCCCCCTCCCACATCCCCGGCACGCCTCAGGCGTTGCCTTCTGTGTTCCCCAAGAAAGTGGTGCCTCGAAGCATGTCATCAACAGATCTCAAAGCGGCGGGGTTGAAAAACGCCGTGCCTTCACGCGGCGGGCTGCCTCCGGTGGTGTTCGTTCTTACCGCCGGGACATTCCTGATGCAGACAACCGAGTTCTTCATCGCCGGTCTGCTGCCCGAACTCGCCAGCGACCTCCGGGTCAGCGTTCCGCACGCGGGCCTCCTCATCACCATCTTCGCGGTCGGGATGATCATCGGATCGCCGGCGATGATCATCCTGACCCTGCGCCTCCAGCGCCGGCTCACCCTGATGCTCTCGCTCCTGCTGTTCGCGGCCGGTCATGTCCTGGTCGCCGTCAGCCCGAGCTTCGAAGTCATCTTCGCGGCCCGATTTGTCACAGCCTGTGCCACGGGCGCGTTCTGGTCCGTCGCCGTCGTGGTGGCGACCCGAGCGGCAGGTCCCGCGGCCGGATCCCGCGCGCTCGGCGTCGTCATGGGTGGAGGTAGCCTGGCGACAGTGGTTGGCGTCCCGCTCGGGGCGTTCGCGGGGCAGATCGCCGGCTGGCGGGCTCCTTTCTGGGCCTTGGCCATCCTCGCGGCAGCCGCCGCGGTGTTTATCGTCCGCTTCGTCCCGCACGAAGAGCCCGCCGGCGTGACGCCGTCGCTCAGCTCCGAGTTCGCGGCGCTCCGGTCCGGACGATTGTGGCTGGCGCTGGCCTCCTGTGCCTTGATCATGGGAGGCGTCCTGGCGACCTACAGCTATATCGCGCCCTTGTTGACGGACCGTGCCGGCGTCCCGGCTGCGATGCTGCCGTGGGTGCTGTGCTGCTTCGGCGTCGGCGCGCTCCTTGGCAATTACACGGGAGGCAGGCTCGGAGACCACCGGCCGTACGCCACGACGACTACAGCTGCCGTCGCGGCCACGGTTTTCCTGCTCGCATTGTGCGTGTTTTCGGAGCAGGCCCTGCCTGTCGTCATCCTGATCACCCTGGCAGGCTTCGCCGGGTTCGTGGTGAATCCCGTGGCGTTCGCGCTTGCGGTCAAGTTCGCGGGGAAGGCCCCGACGCTTGCGTCCGCGCTGACCACAGCCTCGTTCAACTTCGGCATTGCCGTCGGCTCATGGGCGGCAGGCCTCGCCCTCAGCTCCGCGGCAGGCGAAACCGGGCCACCGGCAGTCGGAGCGGCGATCGCGTCTTTGACCATCGTTTCGCTCGGTGTGCTGGCGGCTTGCCAGCGCCGAGCATCGCGGGCGAGCGGGAACCCTGGCAAGGAGCCATCCGAGGAGTGCGTTGGCTCGTCGCTGTAATCCTGGAGCATCGAACCCACCTTTCACGGCCGCCTTCCCAGAACGTCTGGCATCGACCAAGGCCGGGTCCGGCCAGCGCATGGGGCGGGAGCTCAACGCCCACTTCGTCGACACTGAGCGCACTCATCAAGACCTCGAGCGCCACCTAACTTCGCTTCTACAGCACTCATTTCACGCGTTTCGTCCACCTAGTCGCCAATTTGTGTCCTTCCCTTTCTCGCACCGAGACAAGCGGACGCTTTGTCTGAATCTGGAGCCGTTGAAGAATACATAGTGATAGCTGACCCCGCCGAGCAGCAATCCAACTTCGACGCCATCCACAGCCCAAAACTCACTTACCAAGCAAATGAGGCAACTCAGGTGATACTGAATCAGAACGGCGGTCGCCTTACGACGTAAGAACGCGTCGGTCTAAAATCAATTGACTGGAAGATGGGAAGCTGCGCGTCTATAGTGCCTTATTTCCTCTATCAAACTTGGCTCAATTCTCATGACTTGTCGGATCGCCACGCCTTCATATATTGTGGATCACGCATTAATTCGAAAGCTAAATTTGGGGGAAAAATGGGGAAATTGCGTCAGCAAATTGCTATCATTGTCAGCGCCGCGTTGCTTGTCAGCCTTGCCGCCTCATCAGCAAGCGCCACGCCTGACAAGAAATATTCGAATGCAGAAATTGAAGCACAAATTGACAAATTTGTGGCAAATAACCCTCAGGATATTGTTGGACTTGACCGCCTTTCGAAGAAATTGACTGGCCAGAGTACCCGAGTATCTCTCAACAATGAGGGTGAGGTTAGCCCGGAGCGCGCTCAGGCTATATTGAACGGTGAAAGCTCGGGGCTTCAAACAAGGGCATTTCCTCATGACGCCTTCAATGTCTTTGTCACGTATGTGCCTTTGGCTCAGGGTAGCCGTCAGCTGAAGGTGTACGGCCAATGGAATTGGCGAGATGACTTTGTTGGCCAAGGGGCCCCCGAAGACCTGGCGTCGCTGCAGTTCACTTACCCTGACTGCGTGCGCCATGGCAATCTGCTCGCCAACACCGGCAAGTATGACGGGACAGTTACCAATCGCGCCACCTTGCGGGACGCCGGCGTGGGCTCGAAGTCACCCATCTGGAACATCGCAGATGGTACTTCTGGTTTCGCAAATCTAACCGACAACGGGTACGTGACGTCTACACTGAACGCAGCCAACTGCACAGTTGGCGGCCCAGCGCAAGTGGGAATAGCTTTCTCTTACGAGGCAAATCGTGGTGGAAGTATCGCTAACGTGTCTGTCGGTTGGGGTTTCTTGAACATTGGATACAACAGCCAGGGCGATGTCCTGCGAAAGTCTTCTCAACCAATCTATGGAGCTCTCTAACTTGGATCTTACTCTGACGCTATTCGTGCCGATGATCTTTGCTGCGATATTCCTGTATGTCCTCTATGGTGTCATTTATCGCGCCGTAAAGAATGCAATCAGGGATGCTCGACGCGAACTTGATCAAACAGAACTGCCCGGTCATGATTCCGGCGGTAACGAATTGTAGGATCTAGTGAGAAACGCATGAGTAGCATTGTTTCCGTACGACAGCGGGTCCAGGATTCCTTGGGCCCGCCGTCGTATTGGCGCGTCGGCTACTGCTGCATCATCCATAGTTGCGGACTCCAACTTCAGACCTGACTTCATTGAGCGCCGTAATCACAAATTAGGCGCGCCGCCGGTGGCCACCACCTCGGAGTAGTCGGTTTCGGTGGCCAGCAGGCCCAAGGTGAGGAGTCCGACGTCGGACACGTCAGGGGAGGATGACAGCGCGCCGGTGAATCTGATCCGCCCCTCGGTGAGGGTGCCGGTCGATGACCAGGATGTCCATGTCGCCCAGGTCCTCGATGCAGACCAGCCGTTTGACCAGGACTTTCCGCCGGGCCAGCTGGCGGGTGCCGGTGGCGAGGCTCGTGCTCAGCGACTCGATGAGCGGAGGGTGCAGCAGCAGGTTCGCGATGAAGATCAACGTGGTGAGCGCGATAGCCACCTGCAAAAGCAGGAGGAGAACCGCTTCAGGCCAAGCTGGAATTCGGTCTGGGGGACTTCAGGCGCTCGACGAACCGACACGGGTTGTGGCGGACGACGGTGACCGCGACATCCACCTCCCTATGCTCGGCCGCCAGGCATCCGGCTTCACGGGCACTGGAAGAGGCCGACGACGGAGAGCTCACCTTCACCTACGACGTCCCCGAACCCCTAGCAACAGTCGAGCCCGGGTTCGGCCAGGGCATGAGGCGCGAGCTCGACGCCTGCATTGCCGCCGCCGCGATCGAAAGCCGCGAACCCGCGCTCGTCGATGAAATGATCGAGTGGCTGCTACTCCTAAGGTGTCCGTCCTCTGAGCACAATGAGCCAAGTAATGGATCCGGCAACCACCAGGATGCTCCCCAGCCAGAGGGCCTCCTGCAGTGGTGGGGTGGCCTCTGTCAGATTGGCAGCGTCAATCTCAAATGTCCGCACTGTCCACATCACGGATACGACGGAAAAGACTACAAGACCAAGCGCGCCAATGATGATGGGGGCTGTTCGGTTACTCATTTCGTCCTTACTTCCGTACTACCAATTGCGTCGGTACCTGATGAAGTCGACCGGGTTGGTCACAACTCGGCGCCAACCCTCCAGATCCCAAGTATTAGCTTGCTGTAGCAATCACCTCATTCCGGCAATTGGGTGGCACCAGGGCCGCCCAGTTCGCCGTAAAAAGGCTATGGCTGGATTTGCCATCTAGTGGTGAGACACCGAAAAATACGTGCAAAAACGGCCGATCTACGTGTAATAGAGGCGCCATCTACGTGTCACAAAAGGAGCGTCTACGTGTTCAAGACCGAAACACGTAGTCGGCTGCCCATCCCGCTGCAGCTAGCATCGTCACCGCTCGAATGGCGCGTTTCTGTCGCTGCCGATCGAAAGCTACGCCCGCACCAAGAGGTACGCCACAGTCAGCGTTTCCGGTCTCACAACCACCGGAAGCAACCAGCTGATACTTGCCTTCATGAGCTCTGACGGTCCCAGCAGCGGAGGGCGTGCCTCCATACGATCCGTCAGCGGCGCCGGCCTGTCCTGGACGCTCCGCCAGCGCACCAATGCCCAGGCCGGCACGGCCGAAATATGGCAGGCAGGCGCACCTGGCTCGCTCACCAACGCCACTATTACGGCAACGCCACCATTACGGCAACTCAAAACTCGGGCTCGTGGCAGTCAGCCATGACCGTGGTGGCGTTCAGCAACGCCGACACCGCCCAAAGGTGCCACAGCCGGAGGCAGCGCCGCCACCGGAGCGCCGAGCGCCAGCCTCGCCACCACCCGCGCTGGCTCATGGGTTTGTGGAGTTGGAACTGACTGGAACGCTCCGCTGGCCCGAACCGTCGGGGCGGCCCAGACCCTGGTTGACCAATACTGCCCCCGGCTGGCGATACCTATTGGCTGCAGCGCCAAACCGGCCCAACAACCACCAGCGGCACCGTGGTGACCATCAACGGCACCCCACCACTGATCCGCTGGGATCGGGCTCTCATCGAAATCCTGGCCGCCCCATAGGCTCTCGAGATTTGCCCAATGACGGCTTGAGTATTGCCGTTCGAGAAAGCTCGTATCGGTGGGCAAACAGGGAGTTGACTGGCGTTTTCAAGGATCTCCCCTAAAATGTCCGACCCCGATCCTAACGTGAGCACAGCAGGCTGCCGAGAGTAAGAGCAGGGGTCATTTCAACGCTTACGCACTCGCGGCCCTGCATTGTCTCCGAATCGCTCAACCCGAAGGACCTATCATGACCGAACCACTCGCACCGTACGCCCAGCCGGCACCGGCCGCCCCCGCGCCCTCGAAGGGCAGCGGCTTCGGCACCGCCGCCCTCGTTCTGGGTATTCTCGCCATCGTCTTCTCGATCATCCCGATCGCTGGCTTCATTGCCTTCCTCCTCGGCCCGCTTGCCATCATCTTCGGTGTCATTGGGTTGACCCGTAAGTTCTCCAAGAAGGGAACCTCTGTTGCCGGACTTATCTTGGGCGTTCTGTCCGTGATCGTCGCGATCATCGTCACCGCCATCATCGGCGCTGCGGCTCAGAGCGTCAGCGACTCGGTGAACAAGGAACACAAGATCGAGTACGTCGTCACCGTCACCGGTAAGGCTCATGTCTCCTACTGGACCGACGGAGGAACTTCCAACGAGGACATTACGGCCAACTGGAAGAAGGACGTCACCGCCAAGGGCTTCAACCTGAGCTCTTTGATCGTCACGGGTGATTACACGAGCCCGACCAACGTCACCTGCGAAATCCTGGTCGACGGTCAGAGCGTGTCAAAGAATAGCGGCTCTGGAACCACTGCCATGGCAAGCTGCACCGGCAGCGGCAAGTAACGGCTGTTTGCTCGTATGATCCAGTGCCCTAGTCCCTGCGGCTAGGGCACTGGAGCGCGCATAGCACACTGACTCAAGAATCATGAATGGGGACGAAAAATAATGAACACACCATCTGAACCCGGGCTTGGTCCGGACCAACGCGAACCATCCGCAGCACCGGAAATGCCAACGCGGGCGCCGCAGGTAGGCACCCCCGCGGAGGGCACGACGCCAGCTGGCCGCCAAAGTGCCTTCTTTACCGGACCGCTCAAACGCGTGCCCCGATGGGCTCGGGTCGTGGTGCCCATCGCGCTTGTCACCGGGCTGGTCGGCGGAACAGCACTCGGGTTCGCGACGCGGCCAGCCGTCAGTTCGACGAAAGAATACGCGGCACTGAACGACGAGCTCACCGCCAAAATCACTAGCGGAGATGCAACTATTAGCAAGCTGCGCGCCGCGGCATCGGACAAGGACGCCCAGATCAGCACGCTGCAATCAGCCTCCGACGGGGTGAAGACACTGCAGCAACAGTTGGCTGACAAGGAGAAAACCTTGGCTGGCAAGGAAGCGGATTTGGCCTCCAGGGAACAAAAGCTCAGCGATGCCCAGAAACAAGTGGCTGCCAGCCAGATCAAGAGCGGCCTTCACGTTGTTGGTGGGGACGTGCAGCCCGGCACCTACACAACAACGGGTCCCGACGGAACCAACTCGGTCGGCTGCTACTACGCGTGGAAGACAGGTACCGGCAGCGATGCCAGCATCAAGGACAACAACATCGTCAAGGGCGCGGCCACTGTGACCCTCGCGAATGGCGAGGTATTCGAATCGACGAGCTGCCAGGCTTGGACGAAGATCGGGTAGAAATTACCACAGCAGGTGGGGAGCTGACCGCGGCTCCCTACCCCTGTTTCGGGCTCTCCGATTCAGAGGCAAACTCGGTGCGGCGGTCGCGGGCTACGGAATACATGTCATCCCGAGAGAACGTCCAACGTCGCTATGGCAGTCACCATCGGCTTTCGGTTCCACTCGGTGAGGTGATGAGAGATCGTCGTGATCACAAATCTTGGGTCCTCGCGGCGAGCTTCCTCCAGTTGAGCTTCCAAATCCTTACGGACAGACTCCAAGGCCTGGGCTGGACTCTCCGCGGCAGATCTCGAAAACGAGGAATGACGCGCTGTTTCCGTAAGTGCCCTGACAAAAGACTTCTCCTTCATTGTCCAAAATTGGTAACGTCAACCTTCTCGGCACGCCCGCCAGCTTGATCTGTAGGCGTGGGACCATGCACCGACGCCCATTGTGCGTCTTGGTCTCGTCGGCCGAACTCTGCGAAGCGCTACCCGGCTAAATAGACTACGCCATCTCGCAACTCGAGCTGATCCGTGTCAACGCCGTGTTGGAGCCCCTGGTTGAGTCGCGCTGTGATGCCAGCGGTGCGACGTTTTCCGCCGAATGTTCGAACAGTCTCCCGGTGCAATTCTTCAATGGAAACTCCTCCTGAAAGCCGGACAATATCCACCATTGCGTTGCGAAGCTCCACGATGCTGATGTACTCCGGCTTCCTATCGGTTTCAGGCCCATTGGTCCGGAATTCGAACCAGCTGTCCCGGTCAATAGATGCATCCCAAATGAAACCGTCCGAGTCGCAGCGATGGACGTCGTTGTCCAATACGTCTAATACCGATTTCGCCCGCTGCGCGCTGACTTTATTGAGGTTGAACGCGGCGCAGGCAAGCTTGGCCAGCCGTTCCCGGTGAATCGGTCCCTCAGCCTCGACGATAGCCCGGATCGTCTCACGGACAGCCTGCACGGACCTGCGCGAATGCAAGCTATCCAGAACCTCGACGTTACCGAATCGTTGCACGTCCCATGGCTTAAATTCGGCTTGCCGACGTTCGTCGGTGGCAGTGAATTGCCCAAGGATCTGAGCCGCAGGAGCCAGCAACGACCCATCAGCCAATACTTGCTCTTGGCTGAATAGGTCACGTGCCCGATCATCTGGGAAGTGTGCAACAGTCAGGACACTCGAGGGCTCAAACTCATCCTCCGACAATCCGAGAGACTCGGATTGGGACGTAGCGGAATCAGAGTCCGCCTGCTTGAAAGCCTGCTCAAGCTTGTCCAGCACGTCGTTCCGGTCCTTGATCCACGCCGGCAGCCAGACCCTCTGGACTGACGGCCAGCGCATCATGCGGGTGAGGACGTCCCCCGGTAGGCCGTCTCTGTCCCCCGCTGTGCGGCGGGCCGCCCAAGCGGGGCTGTCAAGAAGGATGGCCATTGCCGGGCGGTCCGGGGACTCCTGGGGCGCGACGCTGATGTCGACTTTGAAGTCGGACAATCCAATATCCGTAGCGACAACAAACCCGCGGTCCCGCAGCGCGTCGGCAACTTCCTCGCGATGTAAATCCACCCCAATGGCGCGGCGACCATCATATGGGAGTGCACCGGTGCCTTGTTCGGCAAGGTCCAGGTATGAACGCAAATGCTTGATCCCGACAGAGCTCGTCTCCTCGGCCCGCAGCTCTGAAGGGCTGAAACTCGAGAACACGATCACCTGCTGTCGAGCACGGGTCACGGCCACGTTGAGGCGCCGCTCACCACCAGCTCGGTTCAGAGGGCCAAAGTTCAGAGGCAAGTACCCTTTATCGTTCTTGCTGAAGCCTGTGGAGAAGAGGATGACATCCCGCTCGTCGCCCTGAACGTTTTCAAGGTTCTTCACGAACAAACCTTCAGCGTCCTCGTCCAACGCCTTCATGATCCGGGGATCGTCTGTGTCGCGAAGCAAGCCTTCTATAAGCGCCCGCTGCTGCAAGTTAAACGTCACCACACCGACCGATGGTGCGCCGACGGAATCCACGTCGAAGCGCCGCCGAACCTCCGCCACTACGGCCCTGGCCTCGATGGGGTTGGTGCGAAGCACCTTGGACGGCCCAGACCTGTGGAACTGTCCGTCCACCCGGACGAAGTTGACGCCGTGGCCGCGTAGCCCCGGATCCGGCGCCCCGTGCGATGGCCCAGGAAAGGACGAGAGCTTGCTGTCGTAGTACTGCTGGTTGCTGAACGCGATGAGGGACTCGTCCTGGCTCCTGTAATGCCAGGACAGCCACTGTCGGGGTACCCGTGCCTCCACGCACTCGGAAAGGATGGATTCCATATCCTCCACGGCCGTGATGTCGTTCTCGACCTCATCCACGGAATCGCTAGAGGATTCGGCAAAGGAGGTCGGGGGCATCTGCTTGCTGTCCCCCACGACCACCACGGAGGCACCCCGGCCCATGGCACCAACAGCGTCCGCCACACGTATTTGCGAGGCTTCGTCGAACACCACAATGTCGAACAGATCTGCCTTTGCGGGAAAGAACCGTGCCACGGAGTCGGGGCTGACCAGGGTACACGGCATGATTTGTGTGACGAGATCGGCGTAGTTTTCCATGAGCTTGCGGACGGTCATCCCGCCGCGCTGCCGCGTCAGCTGACGTTGCAACTCCCCCATCCGGCCAGAGTTCGACGACGACGACACCCGCCTTCCGGTAACGACCTTGGCAGCAAGGTTACGTTTCAGTAGCTCGCGAACGGCTGCCGCTCGCGAGGTGAACCGCTCGATGTTGCGTTCGTGGGCGTGGGAATCAAAGTCCTGCAGGCCGGTGGCGAGACTGCGTTCTTCGAGGGAGCTCTCGGCGAGCCCGCGTTCAAAGGCAGCTGCTGCGTCGTCTGCGTCCAGAAGACCGTCCAGAATCATAGTGCGTGCCCCGTGCAGTCCGACGGACCGGAGCGGTTCAATGTGCTCTAAAAGCTCAACCCAGCGCTGCAGCGGGGCCGAACCGTCGGCATCCAAGCGCCGGGTCGCGCGAGTGTCCGCCCAGACTTGCAGAAAGCCGACGTCTCCCACCCAGCTCTTGAGCTCCGACTCCGCGACGGCGGGGATCTTCGTGAAGGCCTCCCACGCCTGCCCTAGCTCATACAGCCAGCCGACAATGTTTTCGTGCACGGGCGGTCCGTCGTTGAGGAACGTGCGCAGTGCCCTCTTGAACAGGAGATCGCCCTTCCCGTTGTTCGGGACTACTGCCTCCGCCGCCCAGCGCAGCCAACCCAATCGGTGGTTCAACGCTGCCTGCCCGGCTTCTGTTAGCGGGTTCCACGAGTGGGGCACGGAGACGCCAGGCACGGTCTGCGCTTCGTTTTGGAGTCCCCGGATTTGCTGCTGCGCACGAACCAGGTTCTCCAGCAGCGGGACCAGCTCCTTGTGACGAATCCCTGCGCCTGGGTGCACAACGCTGTCCAGTTCAGCCGCGACCGCCAGTAGTCGCTTTTTCCGTCCGAAGAAGCCGGTCGCAGCGGCCTGCACCGCGCGTGCCAGGATGTCCTGCAGTGGGAGGTCCATAGCCTCCGGCGCTACCTGCTCGAGACCCGGGTGATTGACCGCGGCGAACGCGGCCACCAGCTGTTCCAGATGGCCGGCACCGCTAGACCAGTTCCCGGACCGAACGACGTCGAGCGTTTCCAGCGGAACGCTCCTGTCTTTCAAAAGCGCGGCGAGGGTCGAGACGTCGGACGGCTGCCCAGCGGAGAAGACAACCTGCGGCAATCCCTCAACGGAGCGGACGGCGTCGAGCGCCGCGTCGACACGCCTCCCGATGGTCAGCAGCTGGTCCGTCTGCTCCGGTCCGGCGACAGCCGCGACAAACCGCCACGGATGGTCCCTACCCGGGCGGGCTCGGTCGGTGTACTCAGGCAGCTCACGCAGAACACTCCGGACCGGCTCCAGAGTGGAATCGTTCGCTGAGGAAGTGAAGTCTGTACCAAGCGCAATCGCTGGATCGTCGGGCTCGTAGGTGAGCGCCTTTGTGCGGGCGCTGTAAAGGGAGAGATGCGCGCCGTTTTCCTCATGCAGATTGCTGGCATAACGAATGAGGCCCCGGCGGGCGGCGGCCAGGTCTGTTGAGGCAGTTTCGAGCTGCTGGGCATCCGAATCCAGTCGGAGTTCCAAGGCCTTTTTTATCTGGGCGCGGACCACGGCGGGCTTGCTTCCTTTGTCGTGGAGGTCCAGAGAGAACGGCCCCATTCCTACCTCGTCAAGGCGCTTCTGCACGACCTCGAGTGCGGCTCTTTTTTCGGCAACGAACAACACTCGCTTTCCTTCGACGATCGCGCGCGTGAGCAGGTTGGTGATGGTCTGGGATTTCCCCGTCCCTGGAGGTCCTTCCAAGACGAAGGTCTGCCCGGACACCGCCGACGCGACTGCTTGAAGCTGTGATGAGTCAGCCGGAATGGGGCATTGCGCAGCAAGTGCGTCGAGATCGACGTCGTCACTCACGGTCACGGCGTCCTGGAACAGTTCCGTGGGGGTGCTGATGAGGTGGTGCACCAGCTGGTTCTTGGCGAACTGTTCCCAGTTTTCGTCAAGATCCTTCCAGAGCCGGAACTTGGCGAACTGGAGCATGGACAGGTCCACGGTATTCTCCACCCGGAAGGCGAGCCCCTTGGCCGAGACTGCCTCGCGGACCGCATTGAAAGCTGCGTCGAGATCCATTCCTGAGCCATCCTCAACCGGCTCGGACAACCCAGGAATCCGCAGCCCGTGCGTCAAAGCAAGCTTCTCAAGCAGGCAGTAGTTTGGAGTGGACTGGCCAGCTTCGTCCAAGGTCACGCGGTAGAGCCCCTGCTTCCCTGCAGAAGTCAGATTGACCGGTACAAGGACCAACGGCGAACGGAGGGTACGGCCGTCGAGTTCCCACATAAGGCTCCCGAGAGCCAGGTAAAGGTTGTTGGCGCCGGTTTCTTCGAGCTGCGTCTTGGCTTTGTAGGCCAGACCGCGCATCTTGGTGCTGTAAGCATCTTCGCTGACCTCTGCGAACACTGCCTTCTTGGAACTGAGCAATGCGATGAGCTCATCCTGGGGCAAATCACGGCCAAAGCGGATACCGCGCTCTTGGTGGACCGCGCTGATCTGAGTGGAAGGGAGCAGGCTGATCGGCGTGCCGTTGTTGATCAGGTCCTCAAACGAGCCGATCCACGAGCTCGGTACGGCAAGTGGGAAGCGTGCGGTGTCGGTGAAGTTGATTAGACGGTTCCGCAGGCTTAGGTCGAGCAGCGCATTTTTCCACTGAGTAACACGAGGCGGGATTTCGGTTCCATGGCTGGCGGTACGGACGACCTTGCCATGCTTCTCGGGGAGTGCTGGCGCCACCTTCGTTTCGGGAACGTAAGTGGTCACTACCGGAGTCCCGGTCTCAGACATAGTCCGGGCGGGCAGCGGATAGATACCGTCAAGCCGAGCGCGGCGGATGTCCGTCACAGCATGAATCTCGTCGTTGCCCGATTCGATGTATTTGGCTATGGGCGCGTTCCGCAACACGGCAAGAGTGATGGGCTGGCTGCCCGTGAGCAGTGTGGTCTCGATCAGGCCGATGTAACCACGCTGGACGAGGCTGACGAGTTGAGGAACGTCGTCGGAAGCGGCTGTGGGCAGCACACCTTCTTCCCGCCAATATCCCAAAAACGCGTGGCCTTCCACAATCCAAAGCAGTGGTCTGATGTTGCAGAATTCCAGTGCGGCGGCCATGACAATCGCAGTATCAAGACAGGTACCGAGCCGGTCCTCGAGTACCTGTGCGGGCGTACGAACCTGCTGGCCTTGAAGGCCCCAGCTGGCCGGGGGCATGCTATATCGAATGTTCCGGTTGCTAGCAGCTTGGGAGAGTGCGAAGACGATTTCGTCGACGCGATCGGCGCCTTCCGTATAGCCGCCAAGGCTGCTATTGCCAGTGGCAGCGGAGAGGAGGTCGGCTGCCTCGGAGACAAGCTTGCCGACTGCGGGGTGGTGCGGCTGAACGTAAGCCGCCAAGAATTCGTATGAGACCAGCCCGTTGCCTGCGATCCAGAGTTGTGCCGGAAGGAGGTCGATACGGACCTCCGCCTTGCCGATCTCCGTGGTGGCCTCTCCGGCGCCGGATCCAACGGTCACGACAACTCTGCCGGATTGCTTGTCTGAAAGCTCGTACATGGTGTTGGGCGAAACCGACACGTCCACGTCGTCCAGGACGACGCTCTGGCCAGCGGCAAGGTCAACGTATTGTTGGAAGTCCTCAGAAATCCTCCCGGCGGTGGACAGAACCTCTATCCGAACCACCGCGCCCCGAACTTCCGTGCCTGGATTGGTGATCTTGATCTGCCGGACGAACTTGAAACCGTTGTGGGCCATTGCGTAGCTCAGCGCGTCAGCCGCAGTAATTTCCACGAGGATCTGGTGATAATTGAGAGGTTTTTCGGCAAGCTCGCTGGGCGGCGATTCGTGGAGCTCTTCCGCTTCGCCTCCGACGGTGGTGGCTTCGGAGCCGTTCCAGACGGCCCCCTTGTCCTTGATCTTGTATTCCTCAAGTAGTGCGGTGAGAGTTTGCTCAGCGTCGTCGAGTTTCAAGCACTTAGCCAACCGGGCCGCCGTGTCCAAGGCGCGGTAGGTGTCTGCGTTGTCGAAGGCCTCATTGTGGGCCCAGAGGTTACGCATCTGGCGAAGTTCGGAGGTGTAGCTGCGGGCGTCGTGCCCCAGGTTGAAGGGGTAACCGAGCGAGCCGAGAGATTCGGTCATGACGCGCAGTTGAACACTCAGATCCGTGGGGGCATAGGTTTTCGGGGCTTTACCCGCGCTGGCATCTTTGTGCTCAAGAAGTTTGGTCCACGAGATTCCTGGTGCCAAGGCACCCAGATGGGCACTGATGTGGGGGCCAAGTCCGGCTGCCAGCGCGTCCAGAGCACGTCCGACGTATTCGCGGTTCGAAAGCCCCACTATGTTCCCCAATCTTCGGCACCACTGCCGACCTCAACTTAGTTCAGATTAGTGCCACGTTGGGCGCCTCCCAAGCTTCGCCCCAGCAATTTAGGACCTTCAATGGAGGAGATCGCAATTTTGACCCGGCGATTGGTTCTAATCCCTAGCCCCTGTGGTTGGTCAACGCAATTTGCTTGTTGGGAGCCCTTGGCAGCCAAGCACCAAGCAGGTGATCTCTCATCGGCTGACCGATCCCCCACCATGCAGCAGCCGGTGCCTCTTCGGAGAGCATCGCAGAATTGATGGTTAAGATGTCTGTCTCACCTGGTATCCTGGAGTGTCAGATATCAAGGGGTTCATGTGTTTCCAGTAATTGATCTCTTCGCCGGGCCGGGCGGCCTAAATGAAGGATTCTCAAGCGTCAAGGACGAGCGGGGCGACTTCGTCTTCAAAACGTTGGCGTCTTTTGAGATGGATAGTCTTGCCTGCCAGACGCTCAGGCTACGAGCGACGTACCGGGAGCTAGTTCGATCCGGAGGGGATCTGCAGCCCTACTTCGACTACATCCAGGGCAAGAATACGTGGCAGTCCACTCTCACGGGTGATTTCAGGGAAGCCTATCTAGCCGCGAAGTCCCACGTCTACCAGGTTGAGCTTGGTGAGAAAAATCGCCCTGAGGTGGACAACTTCATCGAACGGCAGCTCGGGCCGGAGAATCGACGAGGTCATTGGGCGCTAATCGGCGGGCCCCCGTGCCAGGCATATTCCCTTGCCGGGCGGTCCCGCAGGACTGGAGACGAGGCGTTCGCATCAGACCACAAGCATTTCCTCTACCGCGAGTACCTCCACATCCTGGGCAAGTTCAAGCCAACGATTTTCGTTATGGAGAACGTCAAAGGGCTTCTCTCGTCGAAAAATGGCGACAGCAGCATGTTCCAAACCATACTGAGCGACCTCAAGCGGCTCCCCGGTGGTGCGAGCTACGAAATCCGTTCATTGGTGGTGGAAGCAGATCCCAAGGACTTAGACCCGTCCGACTTCATTATCCGTTCCGAAGAATATGGTGTGCCGCAGAAGCGACACCGCGTGATTCTGCTCGGGGTTCGAAGTGACGTCGCCGCCATCATTCCTCGACTCGTTCTCGACAAAGCCGACGGGCCAGTTACGGTCCGCGCAGCCTTGCAGACGATGCCCAGCATTCGAGCACAGACCTCGGGCAGGAAACCGAAGGTCGATCAAGACTGGCGCGCCGTTCAGGCTGATGCGTTAAGCCATGTACGGACGATAGATGTAGCGTCGAAGCCGGAACCAGTAAAGGCAGGAGTTCTGGCAGTGGATTCCTACGAATCGTGGATCCTAGATGACAGGTTAACGGTACCCGTGCATCACGAGCCCCGCGCACACATGGTTTCTGACTTGGCGCGGTATCGCGTGATGGCAGAGCTTGCGGAGCGCTTGGGAAAAAGCCCGAAGTACATCGACTTACCGGCAAAGCTCCATCCCGAGCACCGAAATGTCGGCAAAGTAGGAACTCCCTTTACAGACCGCTTTAGGGTGCAGGTTTGGGACGCACCCGCCACGACAGTTGTCTCGCACATCTCCAAGGACGGGCACTACTATATTCACCCGGATCCGGAACAGAACCGCAGCTTCACGGTGCGGGAAGCCGCGCGTCTCCAGTCCTTCCCCGACAACTACTTCTTCGAGGGGGCCAGAACGCAGCAATTTCACCAAGTGGGGAACGCCGTCCCACCCCTGCTGTCTAGGCAGATCGGTGATGTTGTAGCCGACATGCTGGGGGCTCTTATGGACTGAAGGCTCGGAATCCGCTCGCATTAGCGGAGGCGTCAAGACTAAGAAGTCTGGCGGACAGACGGTCGGTCGGGAATCCCGATCTCCCGCCCGTCACTCGGTCGACAATGCTTAGTTCGGTGCGGCTTCAGACTCCGCGCCCAGTTGGCGCCATGGTTCCCCAGAAAATCGGCCCATCCGTATGAAATTCACTCCTCCGCTTCGCTTGATGCCTCCGTGGGGGCCTCCGGCACAGAGATACCCAATGCCATGGCGGACTCAAGGAACAGCGATGTGACGAATTCGTCAATTTGCTCCGGCGTCATAACGAAAACGGATTGGACCGCCATCTTGCGGAGGAGCCGTTTCGTGGCATCTCGGAAGAGTTCCATACGCCGACCAGTGTTCGATTCCGAGGAAAACGTTAACAAACGCGCACCCATCGCGCGGGATAGAAGCGGGTAACCGCCGATGCGCGGCTTTTCCAACAGGTTGACGACCTCATCTTCACCCAGCTTGCGCGCAAGTTCGGGACCAAGGAGATGAACCCTCCACCATAGCCGACCGATAGTTGTCCTGGTTATGTCGAACAGGCGATCCTCAGAGATGATCCATTTCTTGGTTTGAGTGTGGAATCGTCCATACCTCCAAAGGACAACATCCGGCACAACCGCCGTGTTGATGAAATTCCAAACATCAATCGACGATGCATCGGCGGGCATGATGGCCATCTGGGCATGAACCTCTGGCCCGACGGATCGATCGAATTCAACTAAGACTTTGCTGCTCACCGTTGATGGAAACCCAGATTCCTCCGCAATACCCATAATTTTCTGTCGGAGGCCTAGTAACTCTTCAGCACCAGCACGCTGCCGTGCGAGAGGGTAGTACTGAGCCTGAACTGTACTGAGATCTAGGGAAGCGCGGATCTCCGCCATACTCTGTCCGCGGAGCACCTCCCAAGATTGTGCAGCCTCGTAAAGCGGCATCCGGGGATAGCAGAGCAACGATTGAAGTTCGGCCATTCTAGTTAGCACCAACTTTCGATTGGAGCTCTGCTTCAACGCGGCCAGGATCCTCGCGGTACCGTTGCCGGACCTGATCAAGGGATTCGCCTAGGAGCCGGACCACGCCGCTTAGGACGTACCCGAGAGATTCCTCCGGATATTGAGTTTGCAAGCTCAGTTCGTCATGGGTAAGTGCTTCGCGAAGCAGTTGGCGCATGAAGTCCAGTTCAAGAAACCGCAACCACGTCTCGGATTCCGGGGATTCGGAATCATCGAGCATTCGGGAAATAAAAGGATTGTCTGCGTTGAGCCATAACCAAATGGCGGCCGAGGCGTTGGCTGCCAAATCACGAGTTGTCAGCCGAAGCCACCAAAGTGAGGTGCTCGAACCCGCTATGCCGTGATCGGCAAAACTCACAGGGAGCATAGGAAGACGAGGGGCCGTGCCCTCCAAGACAATCTTTCGGTCGAAACGGAACACTGTGTTTCCAAGCCTCTTCGGCGCAAAGGGACTTTCCACGGCATGACCGACAGTAAGCACCGAAATCTGAAGTTCCAGGGAAACTGTGCCAGAAATCTGATCCGCCGGAACGGTCAGGTAGATCTGCTGGCGCCCACCACGAACATCGAGAACCTCAGAAGTCATAATCAGAGGCGTACCCGACGAGCGGGCGATAATGAGAGCTCCTAAACGTGCGCTTGGCGACAGTCGGAGTCGTTGTAGGGAAGCTTTGAGATCCAGCTGATAAGAGCACTTAATGAAGATGTCGTCGTAATAAGTCCAGTCCTCCGCCACGGCCTCGCCATCTTCCAGAGTTGTCTCACCAACAGAAACCTCCCATGACAAAGTTGTTGACACATCCTCAATTGGCAACGTGAGGTGCCCGAGGCTAACTCCTCGCAATTTCAAGCTCCTCCACAGTGGCGGTAACGCGGATTGCCGCATCGGCAGGCTGAGTGAAAACGGCCGTGATCTCATCTTCGCTCGGCACCGCCACCGTCAACACGTCTTCGGAGGACAGCAGGCCATTCGGAAACATCCACCCGATGAAACGGGGCATTTCAGCGTCGGCTGGGCTGGCCGATTCATTCCCTCCCGACTCCGTCACAACGCGAGCCGCAACACGGACTGCCACCGCGTTTCCTGGGCGCCCCCCACTCACGACGAAAGGGAACCGAGCCACTATCTCGCCGTCCACTAGATCCAAAGACGATTCGGCTAGTTGACGGATCGATGCCTTTCTCGGGCGCTTTGCACCTTGGCCCTCCACCGAGCCCGCTGCTTGCTGTTCTGCGCCATTGCCTGAGAAACCGGAAAGCAGGCTGCCCAGCGCAGCCGACACTCGAGCAGCACCCTTGGAGGCAACTCCAGTGCCAGCTTTGGCACCTTGGATCGAAAGCGCCCGAAAAGTCTCCCGAATTTTGTCCAGTGCAATCCTAACGGGGTTCGGTGAATTCTTTGCCGCGGCGGTCTGCTGATATACCCAATCGTCATGCGTCACTGGTTCCGATTCGGCGAATTTTTCATTCATGTCAGGTGTCGAAATGAATACTCCAAATATCGGCACCCCACTTGGCTGGGCCGAAACGGGTAGATACTTCACCACCATCCTCGGATCCCGAAGAAGGGCAACGGAGTTCTCAAGTTCGGATCCGGTCGCAACGGGATTGTGGCTGATACGATGCGTTAGTAGCCCCATACTTCGTTTTGGTTTCTGGCTTCGAATCGCCGTGAACGTGGTCTGCCAATTGCTTTCATAGCTAGGATCGATGATCCGTTTTCGGCCCTCTATGTATGCCGAAGCAAACTCACGATAGACCGGATGGTTCAGCGGTTCGGGACTAGGGATTGAGTTGCTGTCCGCAGTGAACTCAAACCGAATGTTCGGTCCCTTCCCCATATCGATGGCGTGTGGCCAAGCCCATTTCAAGGCGGCATCCGCAATAGCTGATACTCGATCACGGCCACTTCTGACCCCAACGAAGTCTGGTGCGACAACCATTATGCTCGTTCCGGTATCGTCGACCGCCGGAATACGCATGCCCAGACTTTCGGCTAGCCCCCGGGCGCTGGGACCGGTAAGTGGATCTACGATCCCATCCGGTCCGGGCACACCCCACCAATTCCGGCCAGTGTACCGACGATCCTCGTCATCGTAGTCGCCATCCCCTCCTGACACCCCAATCAAGCGGGGCTCAACCGATCCGTTATGTCGCGCCTGAGAGTAGATAAGACAAAGGCCAACCTGGCTGGCCCTGTACAGTACACCTTTGCCAAGCCCGTAGGTTCCGCCCTCCAGGCCCTTGGCGGTCGAACGGCCAAGATTCCGGACGAAATCGACGAAGTCCCGCCGCTCACCCGACGTCCCGGAAACATCCGCCCGAATAGGACCTCCCAAGCCACGTGTTCCTGAATCCGAAATTACTAGGACTCGTATTCGGCGATCGAAAATATGTTTGTGCAGATCGGTAGATTTGCAATGGCTGGGCAGTTTGCGAAAAACTTTTTCGGTCAAAATGCGAGTTTGTTCTATCGACATTTCATACTCGTCCACGGAAAATGAAATCTTTCCATTCTTTTCGGTTCGCGCATCCCAACTGTTCTGGAGAGACTCGCGGAGCACAAGATCCCAAAGCCCTAGTGAAGTACGCCCGATGGCGTTGTCCGCAGAACGCGCATCCAAGCCCCCATCCGCACCGTATTGCTGCCTGTACAGCGACAACATTAGTTTCGCCTGTCGTTCGCAATCGAGACCCTGGACAGATCGAGGTCGATCTCCTCCATATGGCCCAAGTCAATGGAGTAAGAAATGTTTCCAAGCCGCTCGATTGTGCCGGACGGAAGCAACGTTTCTGCCGTAATCCGCGGGAAATTTGCGTCAACGAAATACGACTTCTCGGACAGTATCGTAAATCTCAATCCTTCGTATGCAGACGAGTCCGCATCCAAATATTGGGCGCCGCTTAGCACTGTTAGAAGCTCAAGTCTGGAAACACCGAGTGCGATCAGCTCCCTGATCTTGCCGGGGACGGATGTGCCGTTTGGCGAGCGCTCAAGTTGGAGGGCTCGAAGGTAGAGTCCGCCCTGATCCGGTGCCGCCAGCTGACGACCACCATGGATGGTAACCACCATGTTGTTGTGATTGGTTGTGGCCTTGACTTCAATAGAGCAGTCCGCAAGCACGAAATCGTGACGGTTGCCTTTCGGCCCTTGCCAAGCCGATAAAGCCAGAGGTCCGTGAGATCCTACAAGCTCATGAAGAACTGTGAGCTCGGCCATGATGCCTGCCAACTGCGCGGCCCCCAAAAGGTTTCCGCGTTCGGCCTCAAAGAGATTTCTCCACCGGTCTATAGTCGTCGATACTGCGTTCGATGCCTTACCCGGGTCCAGTTCTATGGCGTCCAGAACGTCGTCCGCTAATAGCCCGAACTGGTGCTGCAGCTTCCGGTCGATGCAGCGGAGAATCACAAAGGGGAGTTGAACACCATCAACAGCGAGCTCGAGTGTCTGAAGGGACAACGACTTACTGGCCCAGTCGAGCGGACCGCCGTTTGGGGTCCCCACTGGGACGAGCACTGCGGGTCGACCGTCGGAGTCCACGGCACAAAGCACCTCGCCGTGCGCCGCAGATATGCCAGATTTCCGGGAATGGAAGCTTCCAGCAGTGGAGGTATCCTTGGCTAGAAAATCAAAGACCGAACTCGACGACTCTCTCACGCTTTCACCAGCTCGTCTTCGACAGCCTTCGCTTCGTCCAACTTATCGGCTGCCTCGAGTTCTTCTTCGAGCGCTTCGAGATATTCGGCGTCTACCTTGGCGGCGACATAGTCGACCACTGATCGAGGATTTCGTGACTCGGGGAACATGAAGCAGAGCCCAATCACGTCAGCCGCAGCGAACAGCGGAACCCGGCGGTTCTCTACTGGTTCCAGCGCGGATTTATCCAGGCCGGGATCAGATTCCCTGGCGATTGGATAGATGCACAGTAGACCCGTTCGATCCGTCGTCTGCCGCAGTTGACGGAACTGCAGCAACTGGCGATCCGTGATCTTGTCCGTGGACTTTAGGTTCAGTGATTTCCGGATGAAGTCCAAACCGACGCCAAGATCTGCAACGCGGTCAGACGTGGATGCAACTGCCTTTAGATTGGCCGTCCCGTCCTCGCTTGGGATATACATCTTCTTGCGGCGAAGGAGCCGGACTTTCCCAACGAGCCCAAGATCCAGCTCCTCCTCACCGTTGAGGGGCTCCATCAGCACAACGTCCCAGCGTTTCAAATCACCTTCGGCACGTTCCTTTTCGATGTAACGGCGGATCGCGTCCTTGTCGATGGATTTCGCCGCGTCATGGACCTTGTAGCTATTTAGGAAGTCAAGAATCTCGTCAGCCGAAACGTCCCGGAATCCGCGTCGAGACGCTTCAAGTTCGTTTTCCTCATGGCCTTCGCTGATCAGACGTTCAAACAGGTCTTTGGTTGCCATGATGTTGCCTTCCAGCCAGTCGCTGTCGTCTTCGTTGAACATGATTGTCTGGACACGACGTCCCGAATAACTGACTTGCGCTTTGACTGCGGAACGCATTTTCGCAGCCGACGTCACTGACATTTGGGGATGTGTTCGGATCTTGACAGGTAATTCTGCCGGCGTCTTACCCTCCGCTTCGTAGACCTGGATCTCCTCGCGAATCTCGGCTTCAACGATGGACAGCATGAGGAACCAGCTCTTCAGCTCAGAACTCATCCAGATGCGGATCAGATCTTCGTAACCCACTCGGTATCCAAACCAGCGTCCCATCTGGAGCAAGGTGTCGTACGCCGATGAAGCACGGACGAAGTAGCTCGAGGTGAGACCTTCGAGCGTGAGCCCACGGGACAGCGTGTTGCCACCGATGACGATCGCTGTCTGCGGGTGCTCCTTGTCGTACTCCAATCGGTCGTTTGACTGATAGTTATCCACGATCACTTTCGTGCCACGGGCTGTCTCAAGCAGGTGGGGCAGCAGGTCGTCGAATGCAATGGGCTGATTTCCAAAGGAATCGGCCTTCACACGAACCGATTCGGACTCCCAAAGATCTCGGAATACGTCGAGAGCCGCAGGTGTCTCATTGACCAGCTCCGCCCTAAGCCCGTCCAAATGATCGACGACCGCTTCCGCAGTCTTCTCATGCGCGCCAGCCAACATCGAGGTGTGGATAAGCATTGAAGAATGAGCAACTCTACGGGCGCGGAGGCGCCGGGCAGCCGTGGCCAGCAGGAACCACCGAATTGCCGCGTCCATTGCATCGGGCACCTCAGGAGACCATTGTTCGAGAAGTGTCTTGTTCCGTGGCGGACGAACGGAGTCAACTTCCAGATCGGAAATCAAACGGACTACATCCAAGCCATCATCCACCGAATCTTCGAGGCTCTCCGCTTCCAATTGACCAAATATCCGTTCCGCCCCAAAATAGTTATCGGGGCGAGGAAGGTCCACGATGAAGTCTCGTGGGTACAGGTCATGTTCTACACTCGGATCGATAAGCAAATTGGCGAAGGGCGTAGCCGTATATGCGATGTATGCGGCCTTTGGGTTGGCCAAAAGATCGCGGATGAGTCCATTAATAGTCGACTGACGCTTTGTTCCTACGTCAATGGACGCCTGGTCAGCCTCGTCGTCAATGATCAGAATCGGGCAACTTTGACGCGTAGTCGCAGATGCGGTTTTGATCCACTTGTGGAGTCGCCGGAGTCTGGCGGGATTCTTCTTCACAACAGCAATTGATCGCATCGACGCATTGCTGAGAATGGCATCCGCAGGCGTCGTCATGCTGAAGTCCATGTCGACGGAAGTCAACGGGTTCCAGATTGAATTGCAGGGTTTGATCAAGTAGTCGTTGATCCTGTCCTGCGTTTGCGTACGCAGGTTTTCGGTCGTTCCGGTGAGAACAATGATGAGTCGGTACCCGACGTCAGCTGCTTTCGCGACGACGGACATGAAGTTCGTCGTCTTGCCGCTCTGAACGTACCCCAGCACAAGGCCCCTAGTATTGATGGACTCTTTGCCCGGAGGACTCCCTAAACCGATTACCTTGGAGGACGCCGCGTCCACGCCTTCAACTGCGGTCTCAGGAAGTTCCTGCAGTAACCTGGCTTTGAGCGTGGGCCAAACAACATCGTCATGTCGAGGACCGGAGTACCAGAAGCCAACTTTCCGGTGCTTGTCCGCCAAGAAACCCGGATCCGGGATCTCCTTTATGAGATTAAGCCGTTTCTCATAGAACACGCGTGCTGCATGCACAAGTCCGTCCGGCACATATGTCAAGGCTGCCTGAGCCCCTTGAAGTGTCTTGCCGCCTGCCACCAAGGTTGCAAGCGTCTCAGCCATCGTTTCGACATCGCTGTCGGAGTACTCTGGTGCCCCCATGAATCTCTCATTTCATATGTGATTTATCAAACTCTTGTCAGATGTTAGCGTCAGTCAGCGACGGAATCCCAACGCCTCGCTGGCTTGCGCCCCAGCTCTAACCCAACTAGCGGGGGTTCACGGCGCTCCTCCGGGCTGATGTTGCAATCTGACGGTTGCGCAGCTTCACGGCAGTAGACCGCTGAGGACGTCTAACACCAGTGGATATAGGCGTCCATTGAGCTCACGGTACCTAAAATGAAGATCCACTAATCGACCATCAATCTCCAACCAACCGAAGTTGTCGAGCCGCGCTACGGGTTGGCCGGCGCGCCGCAGCGCCCAGCGTGTGTCTTCCCAATCGCGCAGCCGCTCGCGGGTCGCTACAGACGCCGGATCGAGCGGGCCTCCGCGGGACTCACTTGTCGACCACTCGACACGATCGCCTAACGTGAGCTCCAACATGGAAGCAACCAAGCGATAGCCCAGCGCCCTGGGAGTGGTCGCCGGCGATTTCTCGGCGCGATGGATCCCTTGAGATTCTTCGAGCGCAATCGCAACCGCCCTAGCGCTTGGCATCCCGAATGCTCTGTCCCACGACATCTGGAAATCCCCACCAATGCCACCCGTGAACCCCAAACCACAGCGGCGCGCCTGGTACTCCAGGCCGCTTGCGTTGGTCAAAGTCAACGCGTCAGCTTGAGCCGCAGAGCCCCCAGCACCTGTCAGACCAATGAACAGACTGCGGTCGCGCCGGCTCAGCTCACTTGCCACGCGCCAGGCGAGTGCATTGATTTGGCGATATCGGAGCGTCCCGAGTTCTGTGTAAATGATTGCCTCCCCCTGGACCCGCGTCTCGAGGCCCTGTTTCAGTTCACACCATTCTGCGTGCGAAGGACTGGCTTTGGAACAAACGCCTCGCCTGAGCGGACAGGTTCACTCCCGCACCCACAACCGCGAAGGCCTTCCCCGCGTCCCGTCCGACATCTGCCCAGTCCCCTCAAGCTTCGGCTCCATGAACCGCCGGAACGTGTCCCGCATCAATGTCTCCCCCGCCACCGCTTCATGCAGCGTTCGCAAGTCACGCAGTGTGAACGGCTCATCCAACAATGCACCCGGATCCGGCATCTCCGCATAAGCGGCCCGCATCCATTCCACGGCCTTCGCCACGATGTCCGTATGACCGTATGGCAACCCAGCCACGACCCTAGGTTCGTCCGTCACCGAAGCCAGCCTGACGCCGTCGGACTTGAGCGCCTCCCCCAGCGCCGCCAACGGAACCACATCAACGTGCGCCACAGAGAGCACCCAGCCGCGGTCGTCCCGAGCAGGGTCGTCGAAAACGTGCAGCTGCCGCGGAACGCGGCCTGAGATACCGGCCTTCTCGCGGAGGCACCGCAGCACCGCGTCATTCAGCCGCTCGCGCTCGCGAAGGAAGGTGCCCGGCAGCGCCCACTCGCCTGCCCGGTCTCCCTGGTCCCGCCGGACAAGGAGCACACAAACACTGCCCGCCGCCACCGTCAGCACCGCCGCGTCCACCGCAACCGACGGCCGGGGGTAGTCGAGCAGGGAGAGTCCGGAGCTGTCTTTGGAATCCTTCACAGAACCATTTATCGCAGGGTTGCGCAAAAGAAGCAAGCGGCGCATACTGATTTCAGTTAGCGCAGATTTGCGATAAATCATCAGGAGGTTCCCATGAGGGTTCAACAGCTTCACGTCGGCGTCGGCAGCACGCTCGGCCCGCTGACCATCTTTCCCGTCTGGACGGCAGGCCCCGGACAGCTGGGCATCAGCACCGGCACCCATGCGGACATCGTCGTGACAGAACTCGCCAGCGGAGCCCAAGTGGGCAAGCTGACGGTCACCAACAACGGCCCCAGGCCCGCGCTTCTCCTGGAAGGTGAGCTGCTCGAGGGCGGCCAGCAGCACCGGACCTGCGCCCGCGACGTCGTCCTCGGAGCAGGCGAGACCCGCGACATCGACACCTACTGCGTGGAGGCCGGCCGCTGGCAAGCAGGCGAGACCAACCACCGCCGCCAGGGCCGGCGCGCTCCCCTGAACGTCAGGGCGGAGCTCGTTTCCCGCACGGAGGAACGCGGCGGCGCTGGCCCGCAGGACCGCATCTGGGAGCGGGTCCGTCGCTTCGACGCGGCCCGCGGCCCGTCGGCGACGAGTTCCCTGCTGGACCACCTCGACGCCCACCGTGCTAATCGGCGTTTCGACGTCGCCGATGCCCCGAACCCAATTGAAGGCCAACGCGGAGTGGTGATCGGGCTGGGACGTCAGCCACTTCTGCTTGAGGTCTTCGGCACGCACACACTGTTCCGCAGGCACTACCGCCAACTGGTCGAATCCGCTCTCCTGGACGTCGAGCTGCTCCCGCTGCACCTCCGGGGCGCGGGGGCCATGCCAGGTGAGCGGGCTCGAGACTTCGCAGCAGCAGTGCAGGCAATGAACTTCGGAACGTTCGACGACGGCCTGGCTGCCGTCGAGATCCGGCAGCACGGCGCCCTACGCAGCCGCAACGTCGGCGGGCGGACCGGACCGCTCGAAGGGGCCGGCATCGCCGTCGCACTCCCCGACCGCCAGCCCGAACTGGCACACCTAACCGGATGGAACACCAGGCACCCCCTGATGGAGATCGCATGAGACTGAACCCATTGCAGAATGACCGCGCCGCCGGAGTCCTGGTCGCCATGGCCGCGGGAGACGCGCTCGGCGCAGGCTACGAATTCGGTGCTCCGCTTCCCGACGGCGCCGAGGTAACCATGAAAGGTGGCGGTCCATTCGGCTTCGCGCCGTCGGAGTGGACCGACGACACGTCCATGGCCATCCCGATCGCGCAGGCATTGCTCGAGTCTTCTTCCGCCGCGGGTTCGGGTTCGCCAGCCGTCCTGACCATGATTGTGAGGGCATGGGCCGCTTGGGCCACGGACGCAAAGGACGTGGGCGCACAGACCAGCTCGGTCATTGCGGCGGCGCGCCGGCTCGCTTCGGCGGCTGGCCGGGACAAGGTCCACGCCGCCGATTTCACTGCCGCGGCCGCGGACTTCCACTCCCGTACCGGCCGCAGCGCGGGCAACGGATCCCTCATGCGAACCGCACCGCTGGCCCTCGCCTACCTGGACCGGGACCCGGCTTCCTTGATGGCTGAGGCGGCAGTGGTCAGCGCGCTGACCCATACCGATCCGAACGCACAGGAAGCCTGCGGGCTCTGGTGCGTCGCCATCCGGAAAGCCGTTCTGACCGGAGAGCTCGATGTCCGGGCCGGCCTGCCTCTGCTGCCTCCCGGGCGGGCGGCCGTCTGGCTCGAGCGCATCGAAGGGGCCGAACGGTCCCGACCGCGGGACTTCGAACACAACGGCTGGGTGGTGGAAGCACTCCAAGGAGCCTGGAGCGCCATCCACTTTGCTGGACTGTCAGCGTCCGGTCCGGCGCATCTGCGGGCGTCTTTGGAGGAGGCCGTCCGTGGCGGGCGCGACACGGACACCGTGGCCGCAATCGCCGGCGGCCTTTTGGGAGCTGCGCACGGTTACACCGCGGTGCCCTTCGAATGGCGGCGGAGCCTGCACGGCTGGCCAGGGTTGCACGCCCGCGACCTCATGACCCTCGGCATGGAGCTCGCCCGCGGCGAGGGCCGCCGCGATCACGTCTGGCCCCGCGCCGCGCATCAGGACTACAGCATGTGGGGCCGCACCGATGTGCTGGTCCAACACCCGCACGACGACGGCGTGTGGCTGGGCGGGATCGGATCCCTTGCGCGGGTTGCGGAGCTCGGAATCGATGCCGTTGTGTCGCTGTGCAGGCTGGGCGTGGAGGACGTGCCGGATGTCCCGTCCTGTGATCAAGCGACCTTCTGGGTCGTGGATTCTGCGGAGGCCGGCGACAACGGCCAACCGGGTTTCGTGCTGAGAGAGGCCGCTGCCGCCGTCGAACTCTTCCGGTCCGAAGGCAAAACGGTGCTGCTGCATTGCGTGCGGGCAGAGTCTCGGACCCCGACGGTGGCGGCTCTTTATGGGGCGACGGTCGCCGGCATCGATCCGCTACGAGCGCTGGAGGACATCCGGCGCGTGTTGCCGGCGGCCCAGCCGAACCAGTTGTTTCTGAAGTTGCTTGTCAAAACCAACCCGGGGCACCCACCGCGGCAACTAATCCTACCTAGCAGTTGCGAAATATTGTCCGAACCTACTGATAAGAATGTGACCATGACAACTACTCCTGAACTCAGTCGGGAGCAGCGCGACACCGCGATGGTGGAACGCTACTCAGACGGCGAGACCCTGGACTCTATCGGCCAGAGCTTCGGTATCACCCGCGAGCGGGTCCGGCAGATCATTTCGAAGGTCGGTGGCACGAACGCCGAGCAGTCGCGGCGGAACCGAATTGCGGCGAAGGAAGCTTCAGTGAGGGCCGCCCATCAAGAGTTTCTGCTGATTTACGGCGAAACTGCCCGGCAGATGGCCAAGCGTGGAGTAACCCGGCCGGACGCCGTGATGAAGCTACAGGCCCTGTACCCGGCAATCGACGTCGATCTTGCCGAGGAGGCTTTGAAAGCATCCACGATTGTTTTCGACAAGTACCAAGCCGAGGACATCTTCTCGAAGGAGGCGCTCGCCGCCGGGGTCTGGTATCTGCTCGGCGCAGAGTTGGGCCTTGCCCCGGCTCCCGAATGGGCGGCGGTTAACCTCGACCTGTCACTCATAAGGGAACTTCGGGCAGCGCTCGAATCTGCCGAGGCCACCCCAAGTGACGTTGCCACGATCCTCGGTGTCGTTGGTGCTGCCCAGAGGCGCCTTACCGAGCAGCCAGAGGCTAGCATTACGGGCAAACGCTATGACGAGCTCCGGGACGAACTCGTGATTGCGCTTGGTCTGGTTTCAAGGCAGGGTGCATTTCCTTGGCCTCCCACGCGTCAGACCGTCATGAAGCGGTTCGGTGGATGGAACGAAGCGCTCGAGGCTATGGGCATCGGGACCACCAAGCAAGGGCGCACCAAGGGACTGCTGAAGTTCACTCGGGAAGAATACGACGACGCCGTTCGGGACTTCTGTTTCACGTCCACTCTCGCCGGAACTAAGGCAACATACGCAGCCTACGACGAATGGGTCAAGCAGGAAGTTGCCGCGGGCCGGCCGAGGCCAGTGGGAGCTTCGGTGCGAAACATCTACGGAACGTGGACGGATGCTCTCCGCGCTGTTCAAGATTAGGTGGCCAAGTTGGAGGAAATAGAGTCTTCGCTTGATGAGGTACCTGCTGATCCGCGCAAAACAACCGGGCAAGCCGTGCGATCATTTTTGGCCGGTGATCCCTTGCTGACAATTGCTTCTGCGGCGAACCTAAGAAGCTACAAGACTCTGGATCTCCTTAGTTCTCGCGTCGCCGATCGTGCCGAAGCAGAGCGGACAAGGTCCTTGAGGATGCGCTGTAACTCGACCTCCAAGGCTTTGCTGAATGAAGAGCGACTCATTGGCAGGCTCAAGAACTCCGGAATAGCTCCCTCCGAGATCCCTATTGTTTTGGTCGCGCTCGGAAAACAACTCGACATCGACATCGCCGTGGCGCTGCTCCGAAAACCAGGAATGCTTGCGGATGCATCGCTGAGGCACGATCTGGATGCCCCTCCGGCAAAAGTCACGTTCAGCGGTGCTGAGTACCGTGAAGCGGCAGCGGCATTCATGAACGACTACCACCACTTTGGGTCGCCAAAAGATGTCGCAAGCTACGACAGCTGGGTAATTGCCGAAACCTGGGCTCGCCGTGAGCGACCGTCTGTCATCGCAATCCGAAGGTACTTTGGGGCTTGGGAGTCCGTGATCGGTGCCGTTCAGCCTCCGGAAATCGAGGGCGAGTTCGATGGCATTGTCAGGGCTCTCAAAGACGCTCACGTCGTTCAGGAACGTTGGGCAAGAGCAGGCGAACAAGTAAGCGAAGTTCTTGCAAACATGCAATGGAATTCGTTCCTGAGCATTGACTACGGTGACAACGCCGACGGACCGAACCGACCCTACGCCCAGGCCAGCCTGAGCGCGGACGGTGTTTGGTGCGAAATTGTGTCGGCGGAGTTTCTGCCAGGAGAACAATGGCCCATCGACGCCGACTACCTCCTTCGAAATGGCTGGTCGCCGCCGGACGAGAATGTTCCAAATTGGTACTTGCAAGCAGTTCCGCCTCTTGAGGCAGGACACCAAATACTTGAAGGCCTGAGATACGGCAGGCAGTGCGATGATGCCGAGAAGATCCGTTTGGCATAAGCGGGGGATTATTTTCGCGGGGAATCCGGGCTTGACGAGACGCGTTGGTGTCGCTTCAGCGAGGAAGCCGTCCGCTGGCTAACGTTTGGATCAGCGAAAGACAGGAAGGACGGTCAGTCAGGGTGGGAGCAGCTATGACGTGCATACCGGAGGAACCGGAATTCGGCGACGGTCAGCTGGCCGAGAAAGCTGTCTGGGACGCCCTGCAGAAGAGTCTCCCCGACGACGCAGTCCTGGCCCACTCGGTCCAGGTGCGCGACGGCCGGGCCGAGCACGAGATCGACATGCTCGTCCTCTGGCCTAATGTCGGGATAGCGGCCATCGAGGTCAAAGGCGGACAGGTTACCATTGCCAATGGGCAGTGGTATCAGTCCGATCGAAACGGAAAACACAAGATCCAGAGTCCCGTCGCGCAGTCGCAGAGCTCCCTGCACGCCTTCAAGAACTGGCTCGAGAAACAACTTGGTTCACGGCTGAGCAGCCGCTGCGCATACATGGTGAGCCTGCCCTACACGGGCGTACCCCACGACTGGGCTATGGCTGGCTGCGCCCGCTCGCTCATCCTTGACCAGACCGACAACCAGTCCCCCGCCGAACTGGTGCGGCGGGCAATAGAGAACGAAGGTGGCGGGGCCTCCCCATTGGCCCCGGCCTTCCTGGAACGCATCGTCCGTCAGCTGAGCGGAGACTTGGACACCGTCGTCGGGACCTCCCGCAATCCCAAAGAGGATGAAGACGCGCAAGACCACCTCACCGAACGTCAGGCAGTGTTGCTCCAAGCAACACGATCACTCCCTCGGATCCGGTTTACCGGTGGTGCGGGCAGCGGGAAGACCTGGCTGGCAGTGGAGAAGGCCCGCCTGCTCAGCAAACAGGGCAAGCGCGTCGGTCTCTTCTGCTACAACAAGGGCCTCGGACAATACCTGCAGGACCGGGTTTCCACTTGGCGTCAAGCCAAGCCCGTCTTCACCGGCGAATTCCACGAATACGTGCGCGGGCTTGGCGTTCCTGACGGTTCCGGGCAGGCCTACTTCGACGAGGAGATGCCGCGGCTCCTCAAAGAACTCGCGGCCGGGCTGGAGCAGCACGAGCGGCTGGACGCCGTCGTCGTCGATGAAGCGCAAGACTTTGCCCCGCTGTGGTGGGAAGCGCTGCTGGCCTGTACTAAGGACCCCGACGGCGGTGAGGTCTTCGCGTTCATGGATGACCGCCAGGACGTCTACCGCAGGTGGGGAGGCGCGACGGCGGACCTGACTCATGGGCCCACGGCAAGTTTTGTGCCCATCCACATTGATGACAACCTCCGAAACACCCGAAAGATCGCCGAAACCTTCAAGCCCTTCGCCGGAGAGCACTTCACGCCTCGCGGCAGCACGGGCTTACCCGTCAGGCTAGTGGATTGCCCCACAAACGAGGCTCTCGACGTCGCCGGAGACTGCGTAGACTCGCTCATCGCCGAGGGGTGGACCAACAACCAAATCGCGCTCCTCACCACCAAAGAGCGTCATCCGGTGCATCTCGACTTCTACGAACGCGGGGCCACCGAAGACTACTGGTGCGAATTCCACGCAGGGGAAGCTGAATTCTATGGTCATGTGCTCGGCTTCAAAGGGCTGGAACGATCCGTTGTGGTCTTATGCGTCAACGGCTTCAAGGACATGGACCGGGCGGCCGAGCAGCTCTATGTGGGATTGTCCCGGGCACGGAGCCTGCTCGTCGTGGTGGGTGACTTGGCGCTACTGGAAGAGGCGGGCGGCCGGGAGCTGAAGCTTGCCCTGGCACGTGCGGAGGCGTGGCGGCCGACGCTGAAGGACAGCTAGGGTGACGACACGCCCGAACAAGGGGCGCCGTCACCAGCCGCAACGCCAACTCCCTCTTAGCCCGCTACCCAGCCACCGCTTCCTTCCCCAGCACCACGTTCACCGGTGCCTCCCCGGCGAGCAGCAACGAGATCTGCTTCCGGATCAGCCGGACCATCCGGGGGAACATCGCCGAGCTTGCCCCGCCAACATGGGGCGTGATCAGCACACCGGGGGCCGTCCATAAAGGATGGTCGGCCGGCAATGGCTCCGGGTCCGTCACATCCAAAGCAGCGCGTAACCGCCCAGAAGACGTCTCCCGAAGTAAGGCGTTAGTGTCCACCACAGCACCCCGCGCCACGTTCACCAATAACGCTCCGTCCGGCATAGCCGCGAGGAACCGGGCATCAACCAGCCCACGGGTTTGCTCGGACAGAGGTACGCTGACCACCACGATCTCGTTCAACGGCAATTGTTCGTACAGTGAATCGATGCCGTAGATCCGGCCATGTTCATCGTCCCGTTCGCGGCTTGCCATCCGCATCACCAGCGTTTCGAACGGCAACAGCCTGGCTCCAATGGCCTTCCCCACTCCCCCGTAGCCGACCAGGAGAACCTTGCGGTCCGCCAAACTGGGGCGCTGACCGTTGGCCCATGTTCCGGACTCCTGATTACGCACAAACTCCGGAATCCCGCGCTGGCTGGCGATCATCATCCCAAGGCAAGTTCCGCCGTCGACGGCTCATGGACTCCTGCCGCGTTCGCGAAAGCGCAACCTGACGGCAAGATGTCGGCGACGCCGTCGTACCCGATCGACTGGCTCTGCACCAACCGGACCGTCACGCCATCCAGCGCCGCAAGCGCGTCTGGCCTGCCCATGTAGGGCGGCACCAGCAGGTCGAAACTGTCAGCCGGCGCTGGGCCAGTCAGGTCCCACACCACGAACTCGACGTCGGCGGAAGGTTCCAGGGCGTCCAGAAGTTTCTGATCGGGCAGACACACCCGCAGCCGGGCCGTCATTGCGCCACCATCAGATTGACGTTCGCAGCACGCAGCACGCAGCGCGGTTTCGCTCATTTCCCTTTTCCTGCTTCCCTTGGCGGTTGATTTAGCCGGACGGCACGTCGTGTTCCAACACCAATTTACTTTCCGCCGCGGTCCGGCGGCCCGTTTAGGACATCGGCACCCGTGATTCCATCTCTGGGACAACGGGCAGGACCCGGGCCTATAGTGTGGCATGACCGGGAAGCAAGCGAAGATCAAACGTCTGCTGACGATCGGCCTTGGATATGCCTTTAGCGCGGCTTTTGCTTCGATCGTCTTGCTGTCGCTCGGCTGGGAAAAACCCAACTCCCTTCCCATGTTCTTTATCATTTTGGTGGCCACATGGGTGGTTGGGTCAGCGGTAGCCGGCGTGATTAACCGACTCAGATTCAAGCATTGGCGACGGCGCGGGTGGACGGAATTCTGGATTCGTTCGCCCGAACCATTGCCCGGAGGCGTAGCCAACGGCTGGGTGCGGGGCCTGGTTTCGGTTCGCGCCCCACTTGTTGACTTCGTGACAAATGAGTCTCGGGACGGATCCTGGGTCCATCCAGCTACTTTCCTCGTGAATGGCCGAATTCCCGCGGACCGCGGGCACTTGGAACTGTCGGATTTCGCGACAGCCAACTTCGGCCCAGGTATCCGAGTGGTCTCACTCGAGACCACGTACGGGACCATCGACGTGGCCGGGTATCCCGAAGCCCTCGACCAACTCGATGCAGAACTGTTCGGCCAATCCGTAGTTAGCAGTCCGTAGCTTTTCCGCTCTCCACTCCCCACGTTGTCCCTCTTCCCCCAACCTGCCTATAGTGGCCCTACCCGCACCCCTCTCTGAGCACCGTCCTGCCGTCCAGCACGTTCTGCCACCTACAAGGAGAGAACCCCATGGAAAACCGCACGCTTGGTTCACTGACCGTTTCTGCCCTCGGCCTCGGCTGCATGGGCATGAGTGAGTTCTACGGCGAAGGGGACGACCGCGAATCCCTCGCCACCATCAGCGCCTTCCTCGACGCCGGCGGCAGCCTGTTGGATACCGCCGACATGTATGGGCCGTTCACCAACGAAAAGCTGGTGGGCAAGGCCATCGCCGGCCGTCGTGAGGACGTCGTGCTGGCCACGAAGTTCGGAAACGAACGGCGCGACGACGGCTCCTTTGTGGGTGTCAATGGCAAGCCCGAGTACGTCCGCTCCGCATGCGACGCCAGCCTGCAGCGCCTCGGTGTGGACCACATCGACCTGTACTACCAGCACAGGGTGGACAAGACCGTCCCCATCGAAGACACGGTCGGCGCCATGGCCGAACTGGTCCAGGCTGGAAAAGTCCGGCACCTGGGACTTTCCGAGGCCGCACCGGACACCATCCGCCGCGCCCACGCAGTGCATCCCATCACCGCTTTGCAGACCGAGTACTCCCTCTGGGAACGGGAACCGGAAACGAAGGTCTTCCCGGTCCTGGAGGAGCTAGGCATTGGGTTCGTTCCCTACAGTCCCCTCGGCCGAGGGTTCCTGACCGGGCAAATTCGCTCCGAGGAAGACTTTGCCGAGAATGATTTCCGTCGGCACTCCCCTAGGTTCCAAGGCGACAACTTCAAGCGCAACCTGGAACTGGTGGACCGGGTGAAAGAACTCGCCGACCAGAAGCAATGCACCCCGGGGCAGCTGGCCCTCGCCTGGCTGCTGGCACAGGGCGAGCACATCGTCCCGATCCCCGGCACCAAGAAGCGCGAACGCCTGGCAGAGAACCTGGGGGCCACCGCCGTCGTACTCTCCGAAGAGGACCTGAAGCGCCTGGACGAACTGGCCCCGGCTGGGTCGACGGCCGGAGACCGCTACCCCAACATGGCCAGCATCGACACCTAAGGCCAAGCGTCCACCGGAGTAGCGGGCTTCGCAGGGTAGAGACCACCTTTGCTTATCCGGATTGCGTCTTCGAGTGGTCCAAGGCCTCCTTGAAGGGCTCCAGACTCCGGCTTGTTGCCGGAGTCGTGGTTTTAAAGGCAGAGACTATTGTGTACGAGTCTTGAGACCAGTATTGCCAACCGGCATCGCTCAATTGGGTTTCATGCTCGGTTCTCGCGTTGAGTGAACCGTAGACGATGATTTCAAAGCTGGCGTCGTTCATTTGGCAAGTGAACGACCACCGGCCCGGGTGTCCGTTCAGATTGTAGTCCTCGAAAGACCCGCACCCGGCTTTGCCGGCAATTGCCTCAGCGATGCCCCGCCCTTCATCTACGGTGGTCGGTGTAGCCGCGACGTTCGCTGCTGCTGAACAGGCCGACAGATCCAGCGAAGCCAAAAGCCAATCGCCGCCACGCTAACGCGCCGCCTTCTTGGCATCATTGGAACCATCGCGGCCCTCCAAGGTTATTTGACCGGTTTGCGCTAGATGTGTCGCTTCGCTATTGGCGACAATTGAAGGCGCAGCCCATCATAGTATGAATGAAGCTCGCCTGATAATAGGCCTACTCGCAAAGACCAGGCATCGACCTTTTGAGAAATTCGGCGACTTCGGGGGCAATCGCGGGCTCTCTCACAAGGCTGATCATGGGTTCATACCATCGAAGAACGCAAATTGAATTGAGTTTCCCGAAAGCGATCAAATCAGAATCCGCAAGTTCAACGCCCTTGATAATTCTACTGACGGATTTGAATGAATTTGATTCCTGAATGATTAGCTCGGCATCGAAGGGTGCGATCGGCTCGCCGCTAGTCCACGCTCGCAAGGGCTCGCCAGGCCTGTAGTTGGACGACTCAATAGGGACTCGAGTTGCGCTCATTAGGTGCACCTCACTGTCTTGCTTGTTGTCATCCCAGCGATCTTGACCTCTACCGTAGCGGAAGTTGGGCTGTCGACATAGTAGAAGTAGGTGTTGGTACTGCCGATGCCGAGACCCCCCGTGGACGATACGCCCATGTACTGCCAGTCGTATTCTCCCAAGCCCCCGCCCGAAACCATGGAGTAGACGTTATAGGTGGTGTTTGCATTTGCTTGGAAGGATCCATTCCAAGCAATCTCACCACTCCTCTTGCAAGTCACATTGATGCTCAGGTAGTTACTTTTTGCGAGTGAAGCGACCTCGACTGACGCCAGCGGTTGTGGAGCGCGAGGCGTAGAACCTATCGCGGGAGCCGCCCCAAAGAGCATCAAAGCGGAACTAATCAAAAGGGCTGACGTTTTGAACAAACTTTCCTCCTCGCATGTACATGATTTATCTCGAGAGCAAGGTCAACTGACCCGATATTCAATAATCCATTTAGCTCGTTTTGATTAGTCCGACGCACAACATTGATACATTCAGACTCGGGGAAGTATTAAGAGGCGCGCGAGCATCGGCCAGCGTAGGTAATTTTCCTTGAATCGAATCGGCGCGGGAACCGATTTGAGAGAAAGTTTAGATCGCTTCCGACCGGCAAAGCAAGAGTCAAAGGAACATTCCTCAAGACTCTTTTAAAGCTGTCCATTAAATACTCAATTGACAACACCGTCATTACTCAGTTTTCACGTTTTACTTACTCAAAAACGCCCTCTCGGCCACTCAATGGGGCGGAACTGTGACAAACGGGCGTTGGCCATTCAACGGCGATCGCATCAGGTCGCTGGAAATCGCGGTCGAAGGATGGTCGCCAAGGATATATAAGCAGGGAACCCGTTGCCGTACCTTGTCTCCGGCAAGCCCACACCAACCCAAACACCACGGCACTCAGACCCGGCATCACCACCGCCATGAGCCGTCAGCTCGGCTGGTTCACCGGCCCCTCACAACCCACCACTGAGCACCGTCGCGGTGATGTCCGGGAGGTAGCGTCGTCTGGAAATTCCGGCAGCCAATCCCCTATGCTCCAGCGACTCGGATACATTCAAACCTTGGTTCGGTGTGCCGCGCTGACCACGCCATGCTCACCTGGAGATTTCCGAGACGGAAACCCTTTACCGTGCGTTCAGGCTGTTGGCCAAGGGTTGACCATCGAAAGCGTTCTGGCCTACTTTAAACAGACCGATCGTCCGGTTTTGGAATGCCCCCTGCCACGGAGATGAACATGCGCCTCGTAAGGAAATCGGTTCTGCTCGAAGAAGTGATCCCATGACTAGCCAAGAAAGCAGAGCCGGGGACAGCAGCACCATCGGACCTCTTCAACTGAAGAGCATCTGGCATGAGCATGAGCTAAGAAACTTCGATCTCATGGTCATACTGCAAATTTCCGGGTGCGAGCACATTGCGGAGCGAATAATCAACGGCGAATCCGTGTCCACCGAGGATAAGTCAGCACTCGCCATAGCGAACGAATTGGCGAAACAAAAAGGCTATCTTCCCGTGTTTGACATGACGGATGACGACGTACGTGTCTCGGAGAATGCAGGCCTGGAGCTGGAAAAGTTCTTTAGCTCCGAGGAGTGGCAAACAAGGGATCGAAGCAGTACGCGGCAGCTCTGACCCCCTGGCCATAGATCGAGCGGGCCCTACCGCCGTCGAAGTTTTGCGCCCCGCCTAGAAAAGCACCCACAAACAAAACAATCGGCCTGCGTGGATTACCACGCAGGCCGATTGTCAGGGGGCTAGCTATACAGCGATGAGATTAGCCGTCGTTGCCGGCAGGGGTGGTGGTAGCGGTGTAGCCCTCAAGCTTGAGTGCGGCCTGGGCGTACTTCTGGGTGAAGGTGTCGGGGATGTTGACCTTGGAGGTGTCAACGCCGATGGTCTTCTCTTCGTCGAAGATGGTCTTCGGGCCGCCGGCGGGCATGATGCCGTCCGGGAGGAACTGGCCCTTGTCCTGGTTCAGCGCTGCGACGTACTGGTCCTTGGAGATGGTGCTGTTCTGGACGAAGGACTGGGGCAGCTTGTCGGCGATGTCCTGGGCGGAGTGGGTGCTGATCCAGTGCATCGTGTCGACGAGGGCGTTGACAACCTTCTGGGCTGCGTCTTCGTGGGTCTTGACCCAGTCAGACTGGGCGAGGAGGCCGGCCGACGGCAGGGTGCCGCCAAGTGCTGCGGTGGCACCCTCAGTGGTGGCGAGGTCAATCGCGGAAGTGGCGAGGTTCTTGCTCTCGAGGGCCCCGACCGTGGGCTGGGTGGTCATGACGCAGTCAGCGGAGCCGCGCTGGATGGCCGCGATGGCGGTTGATCCGGCGCCGACGGCGATCGTGTGGTAGTCAGTCTTGGCGAGGCCGGCCTTCGCGGCGATGAACTGGGTGAGCTCATCGGTTCCCGAGCCGAGGTCGGTAACGCCGACGGTCTTGCCCTTGAGGTCCGCACCCGTCTTCACGTTCGCCTTGGGGCTGCACATGATGCGTTCGCCCGGGGCGCTCGAGAGCTGTACGAGGTTGATGACGTTCTTGCCCTTGGACTGGAAGTCGACAGTGTGGACGTACCAGGCACCGGCCATGTCCACCTGCCCCGATGCCATCGCGTCTTCGGCGCCAACGCCACCCTGCTGCTCGGTGGAGAGCTCCACCTTCACGCCGTACTTCTGGTAGTAACCGAGCTGCTCTGCGAGCTGGTACGGCAGGTAGATCTGCTTGTCGATGCCGCCAACCATCATCTTCACGGTGGGCATCGAGGCGGCGTCCGCCGAAGCACCGCCGCTTGCAGTGCTGCTGCTTGCGGAGCTGGTGCCGCAAGCCGCGAGGCTCAGTGCGATCACTCCGGCAGCGCCGACGGCGTAGATCTTGTTCTTCATCATGGTTGTGCTTTTCCTTCTATTGTGAGGATTCGAGCGTTGGGTAAGTGGAGTGCAAGACGGCGAGCGTCAGATCGCCTGGGCTTCGGAACGGTTTGGTGGCCGCCACTTGAGCAGGGTGTGCTCTAGCAGGGCGATGAGGTATTCCGCGCCGAGCGTGATGACTGCGATGATCACCATGCAAGCGAAGACCGTGTTGGGGTCGAAGGTTCCCTGTGCCTGGCTGATGATCAGGCCGATTCCCTGCTGGGCACCGAGCACTTCAGCAACAAGCGCACCGATGATCGCGAAGCCGAATGCCGTGTGCAAGCTGGCGATGATCCAGGTCATAGCCGAGGGAATGGTCACGTGGATCGCCACCTGAAGCGGCGATGCACCCAGGACTCGGACGTTTCCGACCAGGTTCTGGTCCACTTCACGGACGCCTTGGAAGGCGTTGAAGAAGACGACGAAGAAGACCAGGACCGCTGCGAGCAGCACCTTCGGGAAGACGCCGAGGCCGAATGCCACGATGAAGATCGAGCCGAGCACGATTCTGGGGATGGAGTTCACGATCCGGATGTACGGGCCGACAACTTCCGACAGGTACTTGTTCGAGCCCAAAAGGATCCCGAGCACGACGCCGACGAGCGTGCCGAGCAAGAAGCCGTAGATCGCTTCCTGCATGGTGACCCAGAGGTTTTCCCAAATGGTGCCGAATGCCGTGCCCTCGGTGAAGAGCTTGACCAGGCTGTTCCAGATTTCGGTCGGCTGGCCGAAGAAGAACTTGTCCACCCAGCCCTCCGTGGTGAACCACTGCCAGCCACCGATCACAACGAACGCGAGAATGGCACGGCCAGCCCAAACCCACGTGGTGCGACGATTCATGGCACGCCGGGCGGAAACCTTAAGCTCACTCGCTTGTGCTTTCTCTTGCTCTTGCACGGGAGCACCTCTACTGATTGTAGTTGTCATGCTGCTACACCCGCTGACTGCTTGTAAGCGCGGGTGACTTCGTCCTTCAAGGACTCCCAGATCTGGCCCTGCAGCTCCAGGAATCGCTCCTCGTGCCGGATCTTCTGGACATCTCCACGCGGCCGGGGCAGATCGATGTCGAAGACATCCTTGATGGTTCCCGGGCTGCTGGTCATGATGACCACCTTGTCGGCGAGCGCCACGGCTTCGTCGAGGTCGTGCGTGATGAACAGGACAGAGGGGCGCAGTTCTTCCCAGAGCGCCAGCAGCTCATTCTGCATGATGGCCTTGGTCTGCACGTCGAGGGCGCCGAACGGCTCATCCATCAAGAGAATCCGCGGGTTGTTGATCAGCGCCGCCGCCATGGCGACGCGCTTGCGCATGCCGCCGGACAACTGATGCGGATAACGGTCCTCGAAGCCGGCCAGGCCCACGCGGCGCAGCCAGTCCCTTGCGAGCAAGGTGGCTTCCTTCTTCGGCGTCCCGAGCAGGACCGGGCCGATCAAAACGTTTCCGAGAACGGTCTTCCACGGGAAGAGCGCGTCTGCTTGGAACATGTAACTGACGCCATTGGTGATGCCGTCAACCAGCTGGTCGTGGACCCGCACCGAGCCGGCGCTCGGCCGTTCCAGGCCGGAGACCTGGGCCAGGGTGGTCGACTTGCCGCAGCCCGTCGGTCCGACGATCGCGCAGAACTGGCCGGGTTCGACCCTCAACGTCACATCGCGGATGGCAGTGAATGTCTCGTTCTTGGGAGTGAGGTAACGCTTGGTCAACCCGACGATGTCGATGCCCGCGGCGTCCTCAGTCCTCTCGGGGGCCCCGGGCGGCCGGTTGGGGTGGATAGCATTCATAACGCTAAGACCTCTCTGTCTTTGGAGTCCCTTCATTGGGATTTCCTTGAATTCGTGATGTGGATCACGGCAACTGTGTCAAGCTTAGGAAGGGAGCATCCGGGCCAGAAGTCTTCAGTAAGTTGTGCGCCTTAGCCGCAAAAATGCACGTTTTGTGCGTTTTCTGCCGTCGCTTCAACTACCGGAACGCCCGTACCGGCGCGGACATGGAAAGGAGTCCAAACCTTGATTAGGACATTGGTCGTCGACGACGATTTCCGGGTCGCCGGAATCCACGCTGCCCGCGTGGCCAGAGTTGATGGTTTCGAATGTGTCGGTCAGGTGTACAGCGGCGCAGCCGCGCGGGAGGCGATAGCGCGCCTCAACCCGGACTTGCTCTTGCTGGATGTACACCTGCCGGACGAGGACGGGATCTCGATGCTGCGGTCCCTGCAGGCGGCCGGAACCGACGTCGACTGCATCGTCATTACCGCGGCCCAGGACCTGGCCACCGTCAAGTCAGCGATGACCAGCGGCGCGGTCTATTACATGGTCAAGCCGTTCAGCTTTGACCGGCTCCGCACGCAATTGGAGGCGTACCGGAACTGGCGGCAGGAGCTGGATTCCGCTTCAACTGCCGATCAAGCCACCATTGATAGCCTCTACAACGCGCGTTCCGCCGGGGTCAGGCCCGCGGCTCCGGCGCCGCGGCTGCAGCCCACCATGCAGAAAGCGCTCGACGCCGTCCGCGCCGCCGGGGGCCCCGTCAGCGCCGCTGAAATCGCCGGACAGCTTGGGGTCAGCCGCCCGACGGCGCAGCGTTACCTCAGCGTCCTGGAACAAAAAGGCCTTCTCGTCTTGGACCTCACGTATGGCGGCACCGGCCGGCCGCTCAACTCCTACACGGCGAGTTGAGCGGCCGGCCAGCTACCTCTTGCCTACTCGGCCGCTGACTACTCGGCTGCGGCGGGCTCGGCCTGCTTCACGAGGGCAGCCTCGAGGTTGATCTTCACCTTGTCGCTCACCAGGAAACCGCCGGTCTCCAGAGCGGCGTTCCACGTCAGTCCGAAGTCCTTCCGGCTGATCTCGGTTTCGGCGGAGAACCCGGCGCGCGTCGCGCCGAAAGGATCAACCGCGACGCCGGTGAACTCAACTTCCAGCTCCACCGGCTTGGTGATCCCGCGGATGGTGAGGTCGCCCGTCAGAGTGTAGTCATCGCCGTCGCCCTCTACGCTGGTGGCCCGGAAGGTCATCTCCGGGAACTTCTCGACGTCGAAAAAGTCGGCGCCGCGGACGTGGGCGTCACGGTTGGCGTCGCCGGAGTCGAAGCTCGCGGTCTTGACCGTTGCGTGGAGCGAAGCGTCGGCCAACGACTCGCGGACGCGGGCCTCGGCGCTCGCGTCAGTGAAGCGTCCGCGGACTTTGCTGATGCCGGCGTGCCGGACACTAAAGCCGATCTCGCTGTGGGCCATGTCGAGCAGCCAGATGCCGGAAGTCAAACCTTTGGGAAGAGTCATGGTGGATCTCCTGATTCGCAAGAATGTCGCTTGGATCGATCCCTTCCACCCTTGTTGAGCCCGAACTTGAAGTCAAGGACTCCAGCTCCCTATCTAGCCGACAAGGTCGAGGTCCGGTCTGGTCCCGGCCTGATCAGTGGTGAGCGGGTGGCGTCGACCACCTCGTTGCGCTGCGGCGCCGGCGAGGACCACCAGCGTGATGCCGACAAACTGGATGAGCGAGGGCTGCTGGTGGAGCACGAGCAGTCCGAGGAGAACGCCGAAGGCGGGTTCGAGCGCCATCAGGGTGCCGAAGGCGGCTGAAGTCATCCGGCGCAACGCGAGCAACTCCAAGATGAAAGGCAACACGGGCATCAGGACAGCCACTGCGACTGCGGTAGCGAGGACACCGAAGGTGAGCTGTCCAGCGGCTTGCGGGATACCTACCACCGCTGCCGTGAGGGCAGCCACGGGAACCGTGAGCGAAAGTGTCCCGATGCCAGTGAAACGATCGCCAACGCGTTGGGTGAGCAGAATGTAGGCCGCCCACCCGCCGGCGGCGAGGCAGGCGAACCCGATACCCGCCAGGTCGACTTGCCCTTGCCAGGGGTCGGTGAGCTGGACGACTCCCACCAGTGCGAGCGCAGGCCAGAGAAGGGCCCTCGCGTTGTGACTGCGCACGGAGGCGACGGTCAAGGGGCCAAGGAACTCGATCGCGACGGCGGTGCCGAGCGGGATGCGCTCGATCGCGGCGAGGAAGGCAATGGTCATCAGCCCCGTGGCGACACCCAGTGCCAGGAGCACCGGCACATCGCGACGGCGTACCGCACGCAGCGGAGGCCGGGCCACTGCCAGGAAGATGAGCGCTCCCACGCTGAGCCTCAGCCAAGCGGTGCCGGCCGCACCCACCACAGGGATCAGGTCTACCGAAAGGGCGGACCCCAGCTGGACCGAGAACATCGCGGCAACGGCCAGCCCCCATGGTGGCACTGCGGCGCCGCGGATTGCGCGTTTACTCATGCCGGTGTCCGGACCCTACGCCGGGTTCGAAGACGGCCAGGGAAAACCTCGCCGGCTCCGTGCCCGGATTGGCATAGGAATGCGCCACGTTGCCCGGGAAGCTGACAGCGTCACCGGTATCGAGGGTGATCGCTTGCCCTGCGACCTCGACCACCACTGTGCCTTCCTGAACCTGCAAAAGTTCCTTGGTACCCGGTGTGTGGGCCTCGCTTACGTGACTGTCACGCGGGCTCAAAGTCCAATCCCACAGTTCAACCACGTCCGGCGATTCTGTGCCGGCCACCAGCACCCCTTGGCCACCGGAAGCACTGCTCCACAATGCCGCTCCTTCACCGCGGCGGGTAACCTTTACCGGTTTGGGCTGGGGCGATTCGACCAAGGCCGGCAGCCCGACTCCGAGCGCGTCGCTGATCCTCAGCAGGGTTCCAACGCTTGGATTCGCGGCGCCCTGCTCGACGTTGACCACCATTCGGCGGCTTACACCTGCAGCATCCGCCAACTGATCAAGGGTCCAGCCCCGCGACTGCCGCTCCTGCCTGACCCGGGCGCCGATTGCGGATGCCAGGGCAGTTGTACTCTCATCCATAAGTGCATCATACTGCACTTATAGTGCACTGCGACTTGTCCACTTCTTACCGGTGAAGCGCCGTCCGATTCCACTTTTCACAATCCCTTAGATGCTGATGGGCGAGAATAGCGATCCTGGTTGCAGGTCTAGTTCCGTTTGTGGGTCTTGGTGTGGCGGGGTGAGGTTGAGGACGCAGTCTTCGAAGCGGCGGATGGTCCTTTTGATTTAGGGCGAGATCGTGGCTAGGTCTTCGGGGTCGATGGTGTGGCCTTCGGCGGCGAGCTCGTTGGCGGCGGCGGTGATATCGCAGGCGGTGGAGTAGATGACGATGTTGGCCAGCAGTTCGTTGAACCTGACGATCTTTTCTTGCTGGTCGGGGTCGTCATGACTGCTCATTTCGTTGCCGGAGGCCAGCCCAGTGTAGATTTACGGGTTTCTGTATTTGATGAAAGCTGCTAGGGAGCTGTTTCGTCATTCACTCTTGTCTGGACGATTGGAGATCGATCGCCGTCTTAGGTAAATGATCGCAATCGCTGTCAGGATCGGGAGGCTGAACATCGCCCCGAATGACCTTGGCCCAGGCACGCTCCCGTCGAACCATGGCATCAGGATCGACAGGAAGTTCCACGACCGTGACGACCAATCTATCCCCGTTGGAGTAATGGCTTCGCTGACAAAAACCGCCGGGAAGAAGACCACCACCGGAATAATGCCCACCGTGTAAGGCCCCAACGACGGCGGCTGACGGTGTCGCGCTCTGCAGTCACCCCATCATTCCTCTCAACTGACACGCCTCCCATGAATGTTGCATTCGCTCTTTAATACAACTGGCGGCCATGGACGCCTGCCGTGGCTTCCCGTCCAGGATGTCTCTCTCGATTCCGCTCGGGCGCGGGAGACGATCTCTTTGAACCGGGCTGGTTCCAGGTATGGTTCGCCGGGCTTCCTGATCACTCGTCCCACGTATGGGTCTCGTTGCTCAAGATCTATGTGGTTACTTGGACTGGTCGTGTACCCCGCCTCGACTTCTGCGCTGTCCTTGTTGAATGCAGCCATGATCAGGTACAGCAGCGGTCCAATCGTGATCATTATCAATATGATCAGCGAGGTCATCACCCGTTGGACCCACAAATTCAAAAAACTGAGGACGGCCCCTGTGAGAGGGAGGGGAGGAAAATCTTCGTGTATTTCGTTCTGGTATTTGCCAACCAGTATGCCGAGGGGCCGTCCAGAAGTGTCCCCGGGTCTTCGTGATTCACCAATCTAGGATACCCAGTGGCGTCCCAGGCCAGAATTGTCGACACGTGGTCAAATTCTTTTGGATTTCTTTCCAGCTCTTACCGCCCCCTTGCGCTGCGAATGCCTGGTCTGTGCAGGTGTCGAAGCTGGTGACGCATCCAGTGACTGACGAGAAATCAGTCGGCCCAGATATGTATGAATTGTAGGAATTCGAGGGGGAAGCGCACCCTGTACCACCATCATCCTCCGAGATCTGTGTAGCGGACAGCCCAAGAGGGTCCATCTTGTTCAGCGGATCGCTATTCGCATAGCTGTAGATGGCCTTGGTAAGGGCTGCGAGCGAGTCTGCATTGAGAAATTGGGCTGTTTGCGAGTCGTAGTACCGGTTCCTGACAGACGGGATGTCAGGAAACCTTGACAAGGGCGATGCGCGTTCCGTGAGGCTGCGCAATGGCCGAAGTTTGTATATTTGTAAATGCGTATATTCGAATACTACGAACTTGCGAAGTCCGTAAGTCCGCTTGTTTCTGAACCTGTAAGTTCAATCAGGTTAGCTGCGGACCCCTTGGGTGGCCGGTTGAGCAACACAACGAAGAAGCCCTTCCCGGTCATTGACCCGGGGAGGGCTTCTTTGCGGGGCTCTGCCGAGTTGGCCCCCACGTCTTGGACAAGAAGACCCGGGGAACGGTCAACTATGCGTCGTGCCTTGACTCATTGTCTAGTTTCTTTCGGCTTCTGCGCAGCGCTGCCACCGTAATCCAGGCAACGGCGCTGATGAATGCAATCGCCATGACAACGAGGAGAATAACGGTCATCCAGTTCGGTTCTCGCATGTTCCTATCCTAGTCATTACGGTGAAGTGTCCCACCGTGAGCTGTTCTGGACGTAAAAGGTCAACGACGCCGTTGTGGAGTACCAACCCATGTTCACGAGAGCGCTTGCGCGTGCGCGGGCTGCGCCGGAGCAGTTCTGCACTCCTTGGAGGACTTCCTGGGTGATTCCGCCCACAGATCCGACACCGCTGTACCAGGCTCCGTAGATGTTGTAGATCGCTCCGGCAAAGCTGGGCGCGCAGCTGCTGCCGAGGCGGCCGTCAGACTCGAAGGCCATAGTGAACGAGAACTGATCAGTGCGGACCTGGCAGTGCCTGAACTCGAACGTTCCGACACCGGTGTAGTCGGCACAGTTGGAGATGGACATGGGCGTTACCTCAGCCTTGGATCCCCCTGACCTGTGCTCGGTGGGGTTCTGGAAGGTAGTCAGCGAGACGGATCCGTCCCCGAACTCCTTCCTGACCTCCGTCTTATCCGGCTGCTTCTTGGTCTTGGTGCTGACGGGAGATGCACCTGTCATGGATTCGGGCACGACTCCCTTCTCCAGATTGGCAATCAGGCGGTCCCTGACTGGTGGAGCAATCCCTAGCCGCTCACTCGATTCCATCACAAAGGCGCGGTCGGAGCCGCTCAAAGTGTGGCCGTCAGCGGCTTGAGCCGGCGGCGCTAATACCATTGCCGTTGCCGCCAGGGCAGCGGCAACTAAGGCAGATCTGAATTTCATATTTCCCCCCAGTTGAGAAATGACCCGCCGTTTTTAGCGGGCTTGACGTGAAGCCTAGGTGATCGTCGAGGGTTACTCAACCGTTTTTATAAAGCATATTTTGTGGATCCTCGGTAGTGATTCATCCGCCATGGCAGCCACGCTGGGAGGCGCGGAACAACTAAGATGGGGTGTTTCACTAATTCACAAGCCTCCCCTTGACTGGCGGGCACCCTCAGTCGAGAGTGACACTTGTGAGGCGTGATGCCGTTCGGGAGTATCTAGCGAGTGCCCTGTGGGCGATGCCCACCTGCGCCGTCGTCGTCGCAATCATCGCGGGTGCGGGGCTCTCCGCGGTTCAGCTCGACGCCACGTCGCCCCTCGCAGTCCTCCTCTTCCAAGGGACCTCCGACGACGCGCGTAACCTGCTCATCGGGATCGCGAGCACCATGGTGACCGTCATCGCCGTCGTGCTCGGCCTCACCGTCGTGGCACTGCAGCTCGCGTCGACGCAGTTCAGCCCGCGGTTGCTGCGGAACTTCCTGCGCGACATCCCCAACCAGGTAACGCTCAGCGCGTTCGTGGCCACGTTCGCGTACAGCACCGCTGGTCTCTACACGGTGGGCATCGCCGCCGGACAGCGCACCCAGGACTACCCTCGCCTCGCGGTGAGCGGGGCACTCCTGCTGCTGTTCGTGAGCATGGTCATGCTCGTCTTTTTCGCCCACCACCTGTCCCATTCGATCCAGGTGGACCAAGTCATGAAGGGTGTCGAGAAGGCCACGCTCAAGGTGATCGAGCGGTCCTTCGTTCCCGGGGATCCCGGAATCCGCATGCCAAACCCGCCGCCCGGCGCCACGGCCTTGCTGGTACCGCAGTCGGGATATGTCCAAGCGTTCCACGTCGAGGCGTTCGTCGAGGCGCTCGCGAGCCGGGGTCTTGCGGCCCGGATGGTGCCCATGATCGGCCGGCACGTCGTCGCGGGTTCCCCGCTCGCCTGGGTGTGGGTGAGCAAAGGCGAGGGCGAGCGTCGTCTTGCGCCCGACGGCGGGGCTGAACTGCGCCGTGCGCTCGCCCAGAGCGTACGGATCGGTTACGAACGGACCCTCGAGCAGGACGTCGCCTTCGGGATCAGGCAACTCGCCGACGTCGCGTCTAAAGCTCTCTCCCCCGCCATCAACGATCCCTACACTGCGAACCAAGCGGTGGACCATCTCGGCTCGATCCTCGCGGCCCTCTCCATCCGGCAGCACGGGCCGCAGGCCGTGGCGGACGCGCAAGGCACCGTAAGACTTTACGTACCGGCCCGCGATTTCGCCTATCTCGTGGATCTGGCCCTCGGACAGGTGCGACGGTACGGCGCGAACGAGCCTCGCGTCGTCAGGGCCCTGTTGCGCGCGTGCCGTGAGCTCGTGTGGTTCGGCGACGCGGCCCACCACGCCGTCGTGCGTCAGTACGTTGAGACCCTCATGAGCGATGTGACCCGGCTCGTCGCCCAGCCAGCGGATCGCGACCCCCTCCTCGCGGAGGGCGCGGCGCTGCTGGAAGCCTTCGACGACGCCGACGGCGCGAGCGGCGCCGGCAGCTAGGGTTTGCCTGCGTTATTCGATCTCTGCTTCCGCGGCCACATTGCGGATGCCACGGGGGCGTCCTGCTTTGGTCCAGGCCCGGTAGAGGAGGCCTGCGACGGCGAGGGCGGCGAGGCTGACGAGGGGAAAGCCGCGGGAGAGATTGGCAACGAGAGTGAAGGCCACAGCGAGGGCTTGAGCTGCCGACCAGACTTCCCGGCTCACCTCCGAATGCCCCCCGCCCGATTCTCGGAGCGCGGGCGGGTGACGCAATTGCGGAATCGCTACTGGGGAACGGCGCCGATCTGCTGCATGAGGCTGAGGGTGTCAGTTGAACCCCAGTGCTCAGCAACTTTGCCGTCCTCGACGCGGATGATGTCGGTCCCGCCGAACTCGACGCTATTGCCTGATGCTGGAACGCCGGCCATGTCACCGCGGTGGGTACCCGTCATCACAACGTGGCACGCCTCGAAGGTTCCGTCCGTCAGCCACGGCTCTAATGTCTTGACCTTGATGTCCGGGAACGCTGTCCGGATGGCCGAGACGAAGAACCGAACGCCGTCCTTCCCAGGCGGTTGTCCGGGAAGTGCCTCTTCGTGGTCCACCAGGTTGTCCATCGCGAGCTCATCAATCAGATCCAGGTTTCCACCCTCGATGATTTCCTTGTAAAAACGCCCGATCAGTCCATTGTCATCAGTCATTTCCGACTCCTTTATGAGTGAGACCGTTCCATTTTTCCCCCGTACCTACATCCCGACGCCGGGCGCCATCCCGGGCGCAACGGCGATCGCCACGGCGATCACGGCCAGCGCGACGGCGACCAATCGGTTGGCGATCCGCCTCCACGGGAGCATCTTCTCCAAGGCAATGAACGCCCCCACCAGAGCCATCCAGCCGACGCTCATCACGCCGAGCGCGAAGAGCGCCACCATGAGCGCCCAGCAGCAGGCGACGCACCATACGCCGTGTTCGAGTCCAAGGCGCAGTGCACCAAAGGTCCCGTAGCGGATTCGGCGCAGGATGAAGTCCATCGGCGTCCGGCATTTCATCAGGGAGACGTTCTTGGCCGGCGTGAGCTGGTACAGGGCCGCCACAAAAATCACTGCGGCTGCAAGGTAGCGACCGCCCGGATCGGAGGAAAACAACCCCGGAACGAGGGACGCGACCATCGCGTACACCGCATAGGCGGCGAGGCCGAAGATCGTCCACGAGATCAGGTAGCCGGCCACGAATATGGCCGTGGAACCCGCAGGTGCATAGCGCCCGGTCTCGCGGCGGTGCTGGGTAATCCTGGCGTAAGCGACCACCATGGGCGCCACGGACGGAAACATCATCGCCGCAAGCATCACCACCCAGGTGGTGAGGAAGAAACCGAGCGGCCCGGGATCCGTCCAACGCCCCATGTCCATCCCGGACGTTTGTGCGGCAGAAACGATCCAGCTGACTGCCGCGAGAATCAACAAGACAGCAACCAGACCGGCCTCGCGTGGATCCATCCTGAACGCTGTGGCGCGCATGGCTCTCATGACATTTCCCAAGACATTGAGGACTCTCCTCGCTAGCACCATCGACTAGCGGAGCTCCCCCAAAGGCAGCGCCGAAATCACTTGGAACGAGACCACGAACCTCGATACGGCCGACGATATTCCGGCCTCATGAGGGTGTCAATATGCTCTGCTTGCCGGAGCGCAAGCCTCCCGGCGACGCACTTCAGTTCCCCGTGGCCGGGACTACGTCCCCCGTTTCGTGGCGGACCGGGCAACCGGCATGCCGTTGGACGCCTCCGTCGCAGGCAGTCAACGCGCGGCTCCGGGGAGCAGCATCGCAGAGACCACGCCGACAGTGCTTCTCCAACGCACAGCAACCCCCAAAGCTACAGCGCCCTCACGAACGATCGAACAAGGAGGTCGTCGGAACTGTAGCTGCCTGCCCACGATGCGAAACTTTCGTTGATCGCCAGCATGTACAGGCTAACGCGGAATGTACCTTCGTAAGTGCCGTTGAGTCCGGACGAAATATGGGGATAGAAGTCCTCATGCTCTTCAAAGCTGGCAAAGATTCCTTCCAGAAGCGCCTTGCGGTCGGGACTAAGGAACCACTCCGACGGCTCATCGGGCTTCGACTCTGCGTATCTTGGGTCCGCTTCCTCCCACGAGTCGAGCCATTCCGCAGGGGCATCGAGTACACCTTCAACTTCGATGCTCATCCCCCTTAAAGTGCCACGAATTGTGTGCCACGAGCCCGGTTCACCAGTTTCAAGGCCCCTGACCCTGATTCTGACTGTTGTTGTGTCCATTTGAGCTTGCTCGTGCAGACCGATACGCGGTTCATCCGGGTGCATTCTCGGCCGTACATAGGCATGTCCGTCCGCCCCCATGAACAGCCGACCGCGCGCTTCGACCAAGCTTCCGTCTCGGACAGGAAGTAACAACTGGCGTCTGCTTGGTGCACTATTTCCAGCCATAGGATGTACTGACCTTTCATCTGACGCGGGGCACAGGTTGCACTGCCGCCGCGAGAGGCGAGGTGCGGCTCCTGAGCGCGAAGAACGTCCCTATAGTTGCGATTGAAATAAGCAGCAACGACTCTCGAAGGAGTATGCCCAGGGGTGCGAGCATGATAGGGCCGTTTTGCAGCATGTGTTCACCCAGATCCGTTCCATGGATCAGCAGAACGAGCGCGGCAGCTGCTACGAAGATCCGCGTGCGCGTCCGTCCCAGGAACCAGAGCACGATAAGGGCCGGGATCAGATATACCCAGTGATGCACCCAACTCACAGGTGAGACAAGATTGGCAGTCAATCCGACAGTCAGAACCGCCGCCAGCGTCTGTCCCGCGCGGAAGATCTCCGCAGCAGCCAACAAGCCGAGAGCGGCCACAACGATAACGATGACCTTGGAGGGCGAGACCGCCCAATGCCCGATCGCTCCGGCCGCCCCCTGTATGGAGTTGTTGCCCGCGCTGGCGAACTGGGTGCCGAGATCAACCTTCCTGCTAAGCTGCCACACGTTTGAGAACCAATAGGTGACTGACATGGCGGGAAACATGATCCCGCCGATAATGACCGTCCCGGCGAAACCGACAGTGGCGGAGACCGCCATATGCCATTGTCTTGTCATCAAGAGATAAGGAATGAAGATGGCCGGGGTCAGCTTGATACCGGCAGCGACCCCGATCAACACCCCTTTCGGAACGAACCGGGACCACCTTCTATTGGTGTGACGACAGAAATCCGCGAGACAGAGTCCAGCGAGGAACAAGTTGATCTGACCCCACACCAAGTGCTGGGCGACGATGGTAGTACAACAGCCCAGCAAAAGAAGCGCGAGCCATATCGTCCGGCGCCTGGGCAAAGACTGCGGCAGGCAAACACCAATGATGAACGCCAAAATTGCTACGCAGCCCGTGGTCCACAGCATGAAGGACACCTGGGAAGGAAACAAACTCGTGACAGATAGGAGCGCAGCTGCAAACGGCGTGTAAACGAAAGGCAGGCCCTCGGCCGGCAAAAGTTCCCCAAAAATGTTGCGGGAATAAATGTCTCCCCCGGGCCAAGACGCTACCGAAGCGTACCGATAAACCAAGAAGTCCACCGGAGGGTAGACGCCGAGATTGAGCAGATACAGGCTGGCAAAGATGATCCCCAGCGCCGGGACAATTGTCATTAATGGCCACATCCGAACAACGCCGCTCAAAATTTCGGCTAACGTGAAAGGACGTTTCCGGTAGGACTTAGTTAGCATTCTGCCAATCCATTCAGGTGCTTTACGGAAGATTGCGTGGCCGGCACCTCCCGGAGGCGCCGACCACGCCCATTAATACTGGTTGCCTTGCTGATGGTTAGCAGCGTCGCAAGTAGAAGGCATTTGTAATCTCCCTGGTCCGCAATGGTTGTACATGTCGTAGTCGGCCGTTTTGTAATAACCACACGGGGCGGCGGATGCAGCCGGTGCCACTACGGCGAGAGCGGCGACGCCCAGCATGGTGGCGGCGCCAACTGCACCGACCCTCCCTAAAGTTCTTGACTTCGAATTCACAATGTCCTCCTGCGAGTGATGGCGCGCCCGCCATCTGTCTGGGAGTTTCGAACGCACTCGTAAAGGGACTGGCGCGTAGTGGTTCCAGTCTTGGCAAGGGCCCGGGCGATGTGGTTTTCCACGGTCCGCGGACTGATCCCCAGAAGGACAGCGATTTCGGGGGTGCGTTGGCTGCCTGCCAGGATGGCGATTTCCCTCTCTCGAGGAGTCAGACCTTGGGGATGCCCTCCCGTGTCGAGGGTCAGTTGTAGCCCTTGTGCCGGGAAGCGGTCTTCGAAAGCCGAGATGATCTGATGAAAGGTCCTGGCCAACCCCCGGTGGCGTTTGAGGAGATGACCCTTCACCACGCCTTTCAGGAGCCTGGTGATCGCGGGAAGGTCGGAGTCGGCTTCGTATTTGTCCAAATGGATTTTTAGCAGTTGGTGGTCGCGGTCACGAATGGCACCGGCGATGGCGAGGAACTGGGCATGGGTGCTCACGCCGTTTTCCTCCAGTAGCCGTTGCGTGGCCTCCAGGATCTTGTGTCCGGGGCAGAGGGACAACATGAACAATGAGGCGTATACGGCTTCGGTGATGTACCCGCGGTCCAGTTGTTGTGCCAGAAGGTCCGCAGCCTTTTCGTCAAAGTCGGCTGGATCGGCATATTTTTGGGTAACGAGCTCATAGACCGCTTTCCCAGTTCCCGGCAGGGGCCCGATGTCAGCGACGTCCTTGCGTGCCTGAATCCCCAGTGAGGGGACGTTCTTACCGGAGCTGGCCAGTGCGCGAAGGCCGGCGATTCTGAGCATCGCGTCGTGGAGGAAGCTCACCAGGAAGCCCGGGCGTCCGAGCGCGAAGACGCTGTCCATCACCCGATCAGCATCCTTGCTAAGTCCCTGGTCCGTCATTGCCAAAACCGCGACGTAACTGTTCGCGACGAAACCGAACTGGTCCAAGGCCCGCCGCGCCGCGGCACGTTGACTGAGGGAGAAGATCACGGCTTCTTCGCCCTGGCCGGCAATATGGAGCGCGAGTCCGCGGACGAAGGGTTCCATGCCTGCGGCAAGGTCGAAGCCATCTGTTGAATCAAGGGCCCGGAGGGCAGCCTGGGCGTCGAAGCGGTAGAGCTCCAGAATGCCCCGGATGACTGGAAGAACTCCGCTCTCCGGATGGCGGCTGCGGAGCCTGTCCAGGGTTTCGTCGAGGTTCACAGGCATTCGGTCAAAGGACGCCTCGAGGTAGAGTGCGAACGCTTGGGCTTCTGCACTCCAATCGGGGTGGGCTTGGCCGATCGCCTGGAGTATCCCCGTCGCGGCGGATGCTTCCCCGCCGCTGACGATGGCCCACAGCGCCCGCGTCATGGCGAAGAAGAAGTGATCGCCGGAATCAGCGCCAAGCGTCTCTGTTTCGCTGAAGACTTGTTCGATGCGTGAGGGATCGATCGGACCGCCCCAGTAGAACTTGAGGAACGCTACTGCGTTGGACATGGTCTTTTCGGACCCCCAGGCGCTGAATTGTGATTCCTCCAGTTCCCGGAGCTGTTCTTGGAAATGCTGCGTCGCAGCCGTGCCGCCGCCGGCTTCACTCCGCAGGTCTCTGATCAATTCGGCCAGAAGCTCAGGCGAGGAACTCTTTACCGGCGGGTCATGGGAATCGATCTCCCGGTTACTCCGATCCGCCAGCACCCTGCGGGAGGATCGCACGTAAGGGTCACGGAAATGGTCGACAACAATGTGGGGACTGACGCTTACCCATATGGCTCCGCCGCTGTCTTCGGTGAGCGCTGCCAGCCCGCGCATTTCGAGCCTGTCCAGGAGTTCTGCCTCCACTGCTGGCTTCAGGGACCCCAGCGGCCGGGCTCCCACCACAGACAGAGTGTGCAAAGCCGTTCGCTCGTCTGCGCTGAGTCCTTGAAGGAGCTCTTGGACGGTGCTCTGGAGATATTCGTTCCAGAGTGTGTGCCCACCCATTCTCCACTGTCCGTCATGGAGGATAAGTTGCTTGCTCAACTCCGCGCATTGGGCGATCCTGACCACGAGTCGCGGGTTGCCTCCGGATTTCATGAGCACGGCCGTGGTCAAATCCACGTCCGGCGGCGACCCGAGTGTCTGCGCCAGGAGTTTGTTGACGTGATCGTAGTGAAGGGGACTGAGTCGCATCGTTGTCTCCGGCCATCGGGCAGGCATAAACACGGAGGCCCCTGAATCCTGTGGGGCATCGTCCAACGTCACCACCAGCGGCCGTTCGGTCCGCCTCTGAACAATGTCAATGACTGCCGCTGATTCCTTGTCGAGCACGTCGATATCGTCAACAACTATTGCCCGGGCGCCTCGCTGGGCCAACTGTTCGGCGAGCACGTTCGCGACTCCTTGCGGCCCATTCTCTTGCCCGCGCCCTTCCAACCCGAGTGCGCCAATCCCTGCGAACGGCGTTTCATTCAGGAGCCGCGAACCCGAGAGGCTGTAGACCGTGAAACCGTCCTTTTCGAGGCCAGCAGCGATCGACTGCAGGACCGTTGATTTTCCGCTTCCGGGGCCGCCGACGATGCGAACACTGACACCGCGAGCCACGTAGTCAAGTGCCCGCCGGACTTCCTCTTCGAACACTTCCCAGCTCCTCACGCAGACACCCCAGCTCTGAAATGTGAGCCTGGTGGCTTTCCAAATCTGAGGAGAGCGCCCCCGAGCCCTAGCCTGACAATCTATCCAACGTTACGGTCGAAAATCATCACTGGGTGTCCATTGCACTGAAACTGAGTGGGCATCGCACCGAAAATGAGTGGTCAAGGTGGGTCGGAGTAGGTATAGGGGTCTATCGAGCCGCAGCAGGTTTCGGAGCGGCGCGATGGGACCTATCCCACGGCCCCCGGCTTCCGCCAAGCCAGCGCCAGCACAAACACCACCGCGCTCAGCCCCAGCATCACGAGCACCATGAGCCCCCAGTTTGCCTGGTTGACCCCGGGCCCGTACAGCACACCAATGAGCACCGTCGCAGTGATGGCCCCGAGGTATCGGCACGTCTGGAAAATCCCGGCTGCCACTCCCCTGTCCTCAGGCCGCGCGGACACATACAAACCTTGGTTCGACGCCGTGCTGACCACGCCATACGGAACACCCATCAGCGCCGTGAGCACGAGCACCAGCGGGGGCCAGAAGGAAAGGGTCAGCACCCCGAGCGCGCCGGAAGCCAGCGCCAAAAGCACGACGCCGACGATCATCACGGACCGAACGCCGAACCGCTCAATGAACCGCACCGTCACCGGCGTCACGAAAACCGACATGGCAGCAAGGGGCAGCATCAGCAGGCCGACCACGCCGGCGTCGTACTTTCCGGCCTGCTGCAGCAACTGCGGAAGCCCGAAGAAGGCAAAATAGTAGACCGCACTGAACACCGCGAAACCCAAGTACAACAGCAGCAGCGGCCGGTTCCGGCCGAGCAGCCGCAAGTCCAGGAACGGCGGAGTGAACCGGAACTCGCGCCATGCGAACAGCCCCGCCAGGACCACGGCGACGGCGATGAACCACCAGCGATATGCCGGCATCACGTTGAGCAGGGCCATCATCGCGAGCGTCAGTGAGGCGATGAAGGCCAGGATGCCCGGAATATCGGAATCGCGCAGGAGGGCGGAGAGCTTGCCGCTTTCGCGTCCGACGTCGGGCGGCGCCACCCGCCGCACCACGATCAGGGCCAGAAGCGAGATCGGCACGTTGATCGCGAACAGCGCCTGCCAGCCGACAAGGCTCACCAAGAGACCGCCGACGACGGGCCCCACCGCTGCTGCCGAGGTGTTCGCCATCTGGATCCGGCCCAGGGGCCGGGTAGAGCTGATGTTCGCCTGCCGGCTGAGCGTCGAGACCATGACGACGGCGCACGGGTACGCGGTCGCGGTCCCCACCGCCATGAGCGCGCGGGCCACGCAGACCAGTGCGAAGTTCGGCGAGAACGGCGCCAAAAGGCAGGAAATGGCGACCACCGCCATGCCGAAGGTGAACAACCTCCGCGGACCGAAACGGTCCGCGAGCCGGCCCATGAGCGGCTGGCCAGCCGCGGAGGCGAGGTAGAACGACGTGATCACCCAGGTGACCGTGGCGACGTCGAGCGCAAAGTCCTGGCGCAGAACCACGAGCGCAACCGCGATCATCGACGAGTTCAACGGATTCAGCGCCGTCCCGAGACTCAATGCAGCGATCGCTAGGCCGGGGCGGGGTTTGTTGCTCACGTCCCTAAGTCTGGTCCATCGTTGCCTCGGGTCACGAAACGACGCGTCACGAACGGCGGCACTCCCCTGAGGCGGTTGTCGGATCCAGGTTTCACAGGAGCACAACAGGTTGCCTCTGTATCGTCCTGCGGATGCGTGCAAAACCGAAACCCACCACGGTCACGGATGATGTGCGGGGCAGTCGACCCACCACGAAACGGGCGAAGGCGGAGACTCTGGCCATCTTCGCCGTTTTCGCCCTCTACGCGGCCTTCCTCCTGAAGCTGCTTCTCTTCTCTCGTGCACCGGGTTCGGAGAGATCGATCAATCTCATCCCGTTCGCAAGCATCGCGCAATACGCGTTCAGCCACTCTCCCGGGACCGCGAGAGTGGCGTTCGCCAACGTCGTCGGGAACATCCTGATCTTCATCCCGCTCGGAGTCTACGCATCGTGGCTCCGACCTCGGGCGGCCGCATGGCTGACCATACTCAAGGTCGCCTCGGTCAGCGTCGCCGTGGAGATCATCCAGGGCGTGTTTGCGGTTGGAGCATCGGACATCGACGATGTGATTCTGAACTGCGTCGGAGGACTCATCGGAATTCTCGCATTCCGGCTGCTCTCCGCGATCCTGCGCCGGCGATCCCGGGAACGGACCGCGATGGCCGTGTTTTCGCTGCTTTCGATGCCCGTCTGGGTCTACTTCTTGTTCATCATCCGACTGCACATGTGAACACAACCCGTCAGCTCTGCGGTATGGACAGAACCGGCTTGCGCTTGCCGTTGGCGTCTTCAGTCAGCGTCGGGACCGGGGGCGCCGGCGGGGCTACTACCGGCGCGGGTGCTGGCGGTGGCGGCGGCGCGGGTGGAATGCAGGAGTAGTTGTAGTCGAAGTCCGTGGTGAATTGGGTGAGCGCAACCACGCCCCCGGCTGTCAGCGGAGGGGCCGAGCAGAGTTCGGCGGCGGACTCGGGTGACGTTGCTCCGGCAAGCCAGCTCTTAAGCCCGTTCAGATTGCTGTTGGGGCGAAGCTGACCAGCGATGACCCCGAACTGGTACGACGTTGAGTAGATGCCCACCGCAACGCCAATGCTTTGCAGGTAGGCGGCCATGCCTTCAAGATCGGCGGCGTTGGCCGCAGTGTCCCAGGACCAGGCATTCCCTGTCTCCACGTCCAGCCACCACATGTGCTTGGCGGGGTCGGGTACACCGAACCGATTGACGTCGTCGGAGGCCATGCCGTAACCGTAGATGTAGGCACAGGCCGCCGAAGCGGTCCCGTCGCAGTTTCCATACGGGTTGGGACCGGACAGGGTCACGTCCGTATTGGCTGACGGCCACCACCCGCCATATTCGGCGGGATTGGCGGTGTTGACGTACAGAGCGGCCGCCGCTTGGCTCGTCCCGCCCGCCGAACGGCTGGCCCAGCCCAGCTGTTCGGCGAAACAGGGATTCACGGTGGCCGGCCGGCCGCCGTTCACTCCGACGATCGCGAACGCCTGGCCGGAAGGGAGTCCGCCACCACATTGGGGCCAGGAAATGTCGTTGCCCAACGCGGCGGCCGGGTTCGGAGACGCCATCGGTGCGGCATTCGCGGCGGAGGATGGGATGGCTATCCAAGCAAACAAGAGGCAAGCGACGGCCATGAGTTTTGCAGTTTTCATGATGTGCGTCCTTGGCATGGTTCAGGGCCCTGCCGGGGCTGGTACTGCCGCACATTGCGTTCCAAAAAGCAATGGCAGTGAGCCATCTTCGGCTCACTACGGATCCTACGGACCGGCTTCCGGACAGCCTTGAGTGATCCCTACTCGACTTAGTTAATGAATTTGCGAGTGTGGCCGGGATTGTACCCGGAGAATGGGGCTCAGCCCTCTGAACCGCGTCAGGAAGCGATCAGTCCGTCAGCGACTACCGCGAGCATCGATGCTGCTGCATCGGCCGGAAGTTCGCTGTTGTCCACTACCGCGGCCACGCCACCGACGAGCCGGCTGATCTGCATCGCGTCGACTCCGGGGCGCAAGGCCGAGTCCAAAGCTTCGATCACGCGCTGATTGGCCCCGAGGTAGGTCTGGCACTTTGCCGCGAATGGCGAACCGGGGTCACCCAACGCGGCAGTAATCCGCGCGGCGGCACCCTTGTGTTCTGTCAGCATCGACGCATAGTCGGTCAGCCAATTCAGCAACCGCTCCCGCGCAGGGGCGTCGAGGGTCAGGGCCCGGTCGACGGCGGTGTTGACCTTCTCTGCCCACGCTTCCAGGACCGCGTCGTACAACGACTCTTTGGTGGGGAAGTGCCGGTAGAGCGTACCGGGTCCCACCTCGGCCGTTTTGGCAACTTCATCCATCGAAACGGCTTCATAGCCTTTGACCCGGAAGAGCGCACGTGCAATCTCCACGATCCGGTCGCGGTTGCGTTGGGCGTCAGCGCGCACAGAAACACCTTTCGATACACCATTGCAAAACGGAGAGTGTCTCCGTATAGTTCTAAGCGGAGCATCTCTCCTCTTAGTGTACGTCAGCCCCCTCGGCTAGAACAGGACACCTCCCATGACACCCACAATCGCCACACGCGCCCCAGCCGGGATCGTTACATCCGGCCGTCGCGCCGGCAGCATTGGCCTCTGGCTGGTCATGCTGGCCCAACTCATGCTTGTCCTCGACGCGACTGTCGTGAACGTCGCGCTCCCCCACATCGCCACCGACCTCCACTTCGACCGGGCCGAGCTCAGCTGGGTCCTGAACGGCTACGCCGTCGCTTTCGGCGGCCTCCTGCTGCTCGGCGGACGGATCGGAGACGTCGTGGGCCGCCGTCGCACCTTCCTGGTGGGCGTCGCGGCCTTCACGCTCTTCTCACTACTCGGCGGCCTGGCCACCTCGCCGCTCCTTCTCGTCATCGCACGCGCGCTTCAGGGCCTCGGCGCCGCATTCGCCGCCCCGAGCGTACTCGCGCTCATCACCACGAGCGCAAAGGACGACGGCGCGCGCAACCGGGCGCTCGCCCTGTTCTCCGCCATTGCCTCCATGGGTGGCGCGCTCGGGCTCATCCTCGGCGGTCTTCTTACCGACACCACCAGCTGGCGGTGGACCCTCTTCATCAACGTGCCGATCGGCGTCGTGGTCCTCATTGCGGTACCGCGCCTCGTCGCGGAAACTCCCCGGCGCCCCGGGCGCTTCGATATCCTCGGAGCGGTCACCGCGACGGGCGGCGCCGTCGCCATCGTGTGGGGCCTCATCCAAGCGGGCGACGTCGGCTGGTCGAGTCCGCGGACGATCGGCGGCCTGGTTGTCGGGGCCGCGCTGATCGCAATTCTTGCCGTCACCGAACGGAGGGTGGCCCACCCGCTGCTCCGACCGCAACTGCTGCGCAGCCCCAGCCGAGTGGCCGCGCTGGCAGCGATGGCGGCCACCTACGGCGGGATGCTGGCGATGTTCTTCCTCATGGTCCAGTACCTCGAAGACGATCTGCACCTCACGCCGATGGTGACGGGGCTGGCGTTCCTGCCGATGCCGCTGAGCATCTTCGCGATGTCGCGGATCGTCCCGCGGCTCCTCGAGCGCTTCGGGGCCGTGAGTCTGGTCATCTTCGGCACGGCCCTTCGCGTCGTCGCTTTCTTGCCGCTCACGCAACTCAACGCTGACACCCCGTTCGCCATTGTTTTGCTCGCGCTTCTGGGCACCGGAATCTCCGCCGGCATGACGTTCATGCCGCTCACGACGCTCGCGCTGCGAAACGTCGAACCCGAGCACGCAGGTTCCGCATCGGGACTCTTCCAGACAATGCAGCAGCTGGGCGGCGCCGTCGGGCTAGCCATCGTCGCTTCGATCTACGCGGCGTTTGCTGTCCCCGGCGATTTCCTGACCGGCGGGCGGGCCGGGTTCTGGTCGGCAACCGTCCTGTCCGCACTCGCGCTGGCAGCCGTCCTGGGGTTGGTCTTCAAACCCCGGAACGCCGCATGAGGAGTGCGCTCACAGGCCGCCTAAGCCCTTGGCATAGGCGGCCTGTCCCGCGTGCTGAAGGCAATCGGCAATAGTGCTGACCAACCGCACGCCGAGAGTGACCGGCGGGTCCCACCGGGTGTCGACCACACGGTCAAGATCCTCATCGCCAAGGGTTTTCACGAACGCCACCGTCTGCCGATGGACGGCGTCGTAATATTCGAGCAACAGCTCCGGCGGGGCCTGAACCGCGTCGACTTTATCGCTCGAGTGGCCGTAGCCGGTGTCGCGTTCGGGCAGTGGCAGCTTGAAGCGGCCGGCAAAATCCTGCGAGGTCCACGCCTGTTCGACGCCGGCGGCCGACGCGACTTGGACGTCTTCCACCCGGCTGAGGTGCCAAATCAACCAGGCAATTGAGTTCCCGGTGTCGCCGGGCCGTCGGACCAGGGACTCGTCGTCGACCCCTTGAAGCGTGGCGGCCACTATGTCACGGATCCGGGCAAAGGCATCCAGCAGCAGTTCGTTGGATTTCATCGCGTCCTTTCACTGTGTTCTTCGCCGGGATCCCACGAAGTCCAGGGCCTCGCGCGCCAGGGCCAGCCATGACTCCTCGTCGTCGGAAGTGACGGTGAGCCATTCCCTCATCGCACGGCCCTTTCCGGCGTCAAACGGCGCGCCAGCTCCGGTTCCGATCAACGTCTCGACCCGCTGGCGCGGCAGCTTCACAACGAGCCTGCCTCCGGAGATCATCGCAAAAATCGAGCCGTGGATCTTGAGCGCATTCGAACCGAAGCCGCGTTGCCCCGGTTCTCCCGGCACGCCGACGTCCGGACTGGCCCTGAATTCATCAACCAGCACGTTGAAACGCTCCTCAGGCAGCATGGGAACATCTTCCCGCCCAAGACCTCGTGGAACAACCGGTTCCGATCCGCCGGTTGTTCGGGATCAGGCATTCGGCGGATCTGCATCGGCGGGTCTGCAGGCATAAACTACAAACAGAACCCCTTCCGACTGCGGGGAGCTCACATGGACACTGAATTCGCCGATGTCATCGGTCATGATGTCACCACGATCACTTGTCTCTGCGGAAACACCGTCAGCAAAGAGGGATTGATTCAGGCCAACTCACAGGGCGTTCCTGTTTACGCCGGAAATGACTCGCCTGTCCCCGCGGGACTCGCCGCGTGGCCCGACGACGAGGACCTCTACACCCTGTGTCCGGCATGCGGCCGCGTCTATCACGACACCATCATTGAAGCGACAGGGACCGCGCCCGTTTCGTTCCAAGTCGATGTCACGGCAGGGCCGGTCGCGGAGGCGATCCGGGTTCATTGGGAGCTCAACAGCTAGTACTTGGGACGTGTTTTCCTTGTTTTCGCTTTTCGCGTCGGCGGGTGGCAGCGTGGGGGCTTAATTGTCAGTGCCTCGTGACAGGGTTTAGTCATGGAAGGCACCGGTCACCTCACCGCACCTCGGGCGGCAGCGCCCGACGGCGGGATCCCGTCGCCGGGGCGCGTGGCCCGCCGCCTGAAGCCCGTCGCCGCCCGCCATGCCCGGCTCCAATACGCAGCCCAGTCCGCAGCCCGGCTTCAAAACCCGGCCCGGTTTCAACACGCTGCGCAGCACCAGAACCTGGCCCGGCTCCAAAGCCCGGTCCGCTTCGAAAGCCCGGCCCGGTTCCAAAGCCCGGTCCGGTTCGAAAGCCCTGCCTCCGGCGGGCCGCTGCCCGTGGGCGGTCTTGATCAGGCGGTGGCGGTGATGGATGGGCTGCGCTCAACCGCTCTCGCCGACGCCCGCCTGTTCGGTTTCCCTGAAGCCGCGGATTTCGCCGGCCGGGTCGAGGAGATCGCCCGGACGGTGGAGTTCCTGCAGATCGTCGCGGCCCAGGCCGTGGAACGGACACGGCGCGAAGCCCAGGCCGCACGGCACACCTGCCCGGCTCCGGGGTGGAGGACCGGCTGGACCGAACCCACCACACCAGACACGGCCGACACGGCCGGCGCGGGAACTGACGCCGGCCCGGGAACTGACGCCGACACAGCAACCGCGGCAGGTGCGCCGGGGTCCGCGGCCGGCCTCGCCGAAGCCGCCGACGCGGTCCACGACGGGTACCGGAACGCCGCCGAATTCCTGCGCGCCAGGCTGCGGATCGGCATCAGCGAAGCACGGCGCCGGCTCACCCTGGCCGAAAGCGTGCTCCCGCAGACAGGAATCACCGGACAAGACCTCCCCGCACGCCACCCGGTCCTCGCCGCGGCCCTGTCCGCCGCGGCCGTGCCGTCCCGCTCGGCCACCCTCATCAGCATCGCCCTGGACCAGGTACGCCACCACGCCGACCCGGACACCGCCGGGCAGATGGAACACTCCCTGACCCGGACCGCCCTGGAAAGCGATCCCGATTTCGTGCACCGGATGGCCAAACGCTGGGTCGACGCCATCGACCAGGACGGAACCGAACCCAGCGAGGAAGAACTGCGCCACCGCCAAGGAGCATTCATCCGCACACCCCGCCACGGCCTGCACCACCTGGAAATCTTCGCCACCGCCGAACAAATCGAAACCCTCGCCACCGCCATGAACACCGCCGCCAACCCCCGCCTCCAACACCACACCGGCACCGGCACCGGCGGCGAGGGAGCACAGGGCACCGATTCAGGGGACACCGGCCCGGGCGGCGACAGCGACAGCGACGGCGCGCACCCGGGCCTGGACCGCCGCTCCCGCCCCCAGAAACTCCTCGACGGACTCGTCGGCGCCTGCAGTATCGCCCTGGCCACCGGCGAACTGCCGGCCAACGGCGCCCTCCGCCCCCAGGTCATGGTCACCATCGACTACCAAGACCTGCTCAACCGCCTCCAACACCCCACCCCCGGCACCCCAAACCCAGTCTCTTATACACAACT